>JAHINZ010000047.1 GCA_018895795.1 Alphaproteobacteria bacterium | reverse complement strand
TTATCGTGGCCGGCGAAGAGGGTCATACCCTCAATGGACGCTTGAACAAACACGGCCACCATCTCCCGCTCTGTGTCGTCAAGGCCCGGGTTCAGTTCAGCAATGAGGTCCAGAAGGACTTCGCGCCCACGCCGATAGATGGGTCTATCCCCGCAAAGGTCCCAAATGCGACATAGGATTTAAGCGGCCAGCGCTCTTCGCCCGTGGTCTCGAAGCTCTCCTGAGGGGCCGACGTATCGGTAGAGCGTCGCGCGGCTGACCTTGAGCTCCGCGCACAGGTCGGCGACGTGGGTGTCGCGGTTGGCCATCGCCGATTGCGCCAGGCGGATCTGATTCTTGGTCAGCTCGAACTGGCGCCCGCCCTTGCGGCCGCGAGCCCGGGCGGCAGCGAGACCGGCCATGGTGCGCTCGCGAATGAGGTCGCCTTCAAATTCGGCCAACGCGGCGAAGATGCCGAAGATCAGCTTGCCGCTGGATGTGGTTGTGTCGATGTTGGCGCCTTGGCCGGTCAGCACGCTCAGCCCGACGCCGCGCTCCGAGAGGCCACGAACCGTTGTGACCAGATGCTTCAGGTCACGGCCGAGGCGATCGAGCTTCCATACATATAATGTGTCACCCTCGCGGAGCGCCTTCAGGCAGGCTTCCAAGCCAGGACGATCGTCGCGCTTTCCCGACGCCTCGTCCTTGTAGACGTGTTCAGGAGTGACGCCGGCGACGGCGAGCGCATCCGTCTGCAAATCCAGGGTCTGCGATCCATCCGCCTTGGAAATCCGCGCATATCCGAGCTTCATGGGCGTTTCATATACGGTCGTTTGTGTGACAGCGGCGAAAGCCGACGCGGGCGTGCCGATAGTTGTATCAAAAACCGTCTCATAAATAAAGGATAGCAAACCTAAGCAACAGATCAAAAGAGACACCGTCCATGCCTCGTATGCAAATCCTGTCGCCGGCCGAGCAGCGTGCCTTCGACACTCCGCCGCTGATGAACGCCGCCCAGCGCAAGGCCGCCTTCGACCTGCCGGTCGGCTTTCAACGGGAGGCCGAGCAGTTGCGCGATCCGGTCCACCAAATCGGCTTCTGTTTGAACGCCGGCTATTTCCGTCAGAGCCGGCGGTGCTTTGCTCCTGAGAAATTCCACGACAACGACATCGCCTACGTCGCCACCCGGCTGGGCCATGGCGCCGAGGTGTTCGAACGCGGCGCCTATGCCGCCAGGACGCGTCAACGCCACGATCGGGCCATAGAGCGCTTGGCCGGATTTCGGACCCTGGACGATCAGGACGAGCCACGCCTGACCCGGCTGATTGATCAAAGGGTCAGGGCGCACGAGAAACCAAGGGTCATTTTCTATGCGGCGGTCGAGCACTTGGCGACGGAGCGGATCGCGTCTCCGAGTTACCGGAGCCTGCAGGATTTGATTCTGGCCGCCATCGGCCAATTTCGGGCCCGCCAGATGGCTCTGGTTGAGGCCCATCTGCCCAAGGACCTCGCCGCCGAAATCGATCTGCTTTTGGACGAGAAGGAGGAGACCGATGGGATCACGCGCAGCCGATTGGCGGTCCTGAAGCAAAACTCCCAATCCGTTCGCCCCATGGCGGTGAAGGCGCGGCTGGCCAACCACACGGATCTGTCGAAGCTGTTCCAACGTCTCGAACCGGTGATCGAGATCTTGGGCTGGGATCAGAATAGCTCACGCAGCTACGCCCTGGCCGTCATGAAATCAGACCCTCATGACCTGCGCCGCCGAAAGGCTGCGGACCGGCGCCTGCATCTCATCGCCTTTGTCGCTCACCAGTACTACGCGCTTCAGGACAACCTCGTCGCCACGCTGCTCAGCTCGGTCAAGGCCGCGGAGAACGCGGCGACCCGGGAGTTCAGGGACTGGTGCTATGCGGAGCGCAAATCACAGGCCACGAAGCTGAAGACGCGGATCCAGGCCTTCGAGGTCCACTTCCAGTCCGCCATGGCGACCCTTCGGGGCGTATTCGAAGCCGATGACCTCAGCGACGCCGACAAGCTGGCCAGCCTTAAGCTCTTGCTGTTCCCGGCGGACGGCGAGCCGGTGTTGTCCGACGCCATTCTGAGGGACATGAAGGACGCCGTGGTCGTGTCCGATACCGATGACGCTCCGTACTATGACATCCTGGAAGCCAAATCCCGCCGGCTGCAAAACCAGGCGTCGGGCGTCCTGAAATCCCTGTCATTCCAGGCGGAGCCGCACATCAAGCCGCTGCTCGCGGCGCTCGCCCATTTCCGCAAGGTCGATGGCCAGGTCACCCGATCGGCGCCGGTCGCCTTCCTTGATCCCGCCGAGCGGGACGCGGTCGGGAGCGGCGCCGATTTCAGGCCGTCGCTCTACAAGGTCATGCTCTTCCAGCACGTCGCCAAGGCGATCAAGTCGGGCGGCGTCAACCTGCCGCAATCCCACAAATATCGCCCCCTGGACGGCTACATGATCGGCGCCGACGAGTGGCGGCGCGATCGTGACCAGTTGCTGGCCCAGGCTGGAATGGCCGGGTTCGCAGATCCGGGGCCTGTGCTCTCAGTGTTGAAGCAGGCCCTGGACGCACAATTCGTTCGAACGAACGGCAACATTGCCCAGGGCAAAAATCCGCACGTGAAGGTCACCGCGACCGGCCACGTCAAACTGGCCACGCCTAAACTGGAAGAGATCGAGGCGACGGCCCTGTCTCGCTACTTCCCGCAGCGGCACTACGTGCCGCTAACGGAAATCCTCAGCACCGTCAACGCGGTGAGCGGCTTTTCCGATAGCCTGTCCCATCTGCGCCAACAGTACGCCCGGCCGATTCCGCGGGCGGTTCTCTTCGCCGGCGTGATCGGATTGGGTTGCGGCATCGGCCTGCGGAAAATGGCGCGCATCTCCGGGACGATCAAAGAGGATGCGCTCGACCACGCCGCCAGTTGGCACTTTTCTCGGGAAAATCTCATCTCGGCGAATGACCGCGTAGTCGCCTTCATGGACGGCCTTGAACTCCCGGAGGTCTATCGTCACAAGGCCGGCCAGACCCACACCGCCAGTGATGGCCAAAAGTTCGAAGTCACCGTCGATTCCTTGAACGCCAGCCACTCGTACAAATATTTCGGAAAGGGACAGGGCGTCAGCGCCTACAACTATATCAGCGACAAGATCTTCCTCTGGTATTCCACGGTCTTCAGCGCGGCCGAGCGCGACAGCGCCTATGTCATCGACGGCCTCATGCACGACGACGTGGTCAAATCGACCATCCACTCGACCGACACGCATGGCTATTCCGAGGCGATTTTCGGCGTCACTCACCTGCTCAGCATCTCCTACGCGCCGCGGATCAAGAGCTTGAAGCGCCAGACCCTGTACGGGTTCAGATCAATGGTTCACGAGGGACGCAAATCCTGGGGAGTGCAGCCAACCAAATACATCGATGAAGACATCATCTGCGCCCATTGGGACGAAATCCTGCGCCTCGTGGCGACCATCAAGCTCAAACGGAGCACGGCGTCGGACATTTTCCGGCGGCTCAATTCCTATTCCAAGCAAAACAGCCTCTACACCGCCCTCAAGGGGTTCGGGCGGATCGTCAAAACCCTGTTCATCCTTCGCTACGTCGATGAGGTCGATCTGCGGATGGCCATCGAATCCCAGCTCAACAAGATCGAGCTGGCCAATCGGTTCACGCGCGCCGTGGCCGTCGGCAGCCCACGAGATTTCATATTCGCGCTGCAAGAGGATCAGCAGGTGGCCGAATCTTGCAACCGGTTGATCAAGAACGCGATTATCTGCTGGAACTACCTCTATCTCGAAATGCGCCTCCGGGCCGCCGAGCCCGCCACACACGCCGAAATGATGATCGCGATCAAAACCCACTCGCCTCAGTCATGGGCCCACATCAACATGCTCGGCGAGTACGACTTCTCCGACGACAAGCTGGTCGATACGTTCGGAATCCTCCCCCTAAAAATCGGCGCCTAAAACGACGCGGCTTTGGGGGGAAGAAAATTCGGATATCGACATACTATTCAATATGTTGTCGAAAATCCTATGTCGCGTTTGGGACCTTTGCGGGGATAGACCCAACGTTAGGATGCGCCGCCGACTTAACCAAAAATCGGCTCAGAAGCTTGGCTGATGTCATCGAGCATACCGCCAATTTGGCGCTAGATTTTCTACGGCCCGGGCAACGACCGTTATAGGGCAGATCAATAGCTGCACTCCCCCGTCGCCACCGTCGGTTGCGCCCCAGTTTCAGCCTTTCCGCCAGGCTCGGCGGTTCCTGGGATTCGCTGCCAGATCCGCTTGGCTCTCGCCGGAGAGCCATTTGCTGAGTTTCAGCCGCTGAAGAGGTTTGAGGTTGTGAAGTCGATTTTGCCGCGTCGTCCTTGGATAACTTGTCGGGCTGCGCCCGACGCATTCCGGGGGATGCCGGGTGGGAGGGCGCGTTAGCGCCCGGGGCGTAGCCGCGTAGCGGCGAAGCGAGCCGGCGGGGGCGTAGCCCCCAAGAGGCGGTGTCTTGGCGCGCTTTGGCGCGCCGTTTTGAGTTAAAGAAGATTCTGTTAGATAAGGAAAGTTAGACAGTTAAGCTTGAAAAAATGTCCGTATGGCTTTGTATTTTCAGGAACATTCGCATGTCACGGTTCCCAATACCACGTGCTGGGGTTCCTGTTACCACGTAGGCCGGTTCCTGAAACCACGTGCCAATAAGTTCCTGAAACCACGAGGAAAATCGGTTCCTGATACCACGATGTGGATGGGTTCCTGATACCACGTGCGAAAAGCGTCCTTGGGGCGCACGAGCGGTTCCTAAAACCACGATAGATTCAAGCCCGCTGGCGGTTCCTGAAACCACGACACGGCGCGGCCGGGTTCCTGAAACCACGAGGGCCGAGTCCTTGGTTCCTAAAACCACGATAGCCTCAAATGGCCGGGTTCCTAAAACCACGATAGGCTCGAGAGCCCCTTCGGAGCCGCTGAAGCGGCCCACGACGCCTAGTGACTCGCCGAATCGGACAGAATCGGCGCTAGATCAGCGACTCAGAAGCATCGGCTGGTTCCTAAAACCACGATGCTCGCCTGAGGCCGCGCCGGCCGGTTCCTAAAACCACGTGCCTAGCTCGGCATCACGCAACGCGGGTCGCTGCAGGCTTTGGCGAACTCACCAGGCTGGTGACCCTGCTCAATCCAATGCGACCAGGCCCCGTCGAACGCCCGCGGGTCGCGGTCCGCGTCCAGCCAGGCGGTGCGAGCATCCTCGCGGCCGCGCTGGGCGACGTCCACGCCACGGCGTTCCCGCGCCGCCTCGACCACGAAGGCGCGGTCAACGAAGTGCACGGCGGGGCTGCCGTCGGCCGTGGTGGTCTCGCGCATGGCGTAGCGAGGAAGCTCGTCGGACCGGCACATCTCGCGGATCCGAAACGTGAACTTCTTCAACGGCGATTCCGAGCCCGTTTTTTCATAAAGGGTCGTCATCTTGGAAACCCAGCCGGCCTTTTGGTTGCCGGCATGCTTACGCGCCACGCGATAGATCGCGCGCTCAATGCCGCCGGTCAGCAGGAAATACTCCCGGTCCAGCGTCAGGATGTTGCCGCTCATGATGCCGTCCAGGAGCCAGTCAGGGATCCGAAGGGTCAGCGTCTTCAGCTGCTCGGGATTGTCGTCAGACTCCCCTTCGCCCTCGATGTCGCCCAGATAGTGGAAGGCGGTATAGCGCCGCTTGCCGGCCCGGATGTTGGTCTCGACTTCCGTGGTCCGCAGGCGCCGGATAGCCCGCAAAAGCTCGATGTAGTCCTGCCCGCTCGTCCCGCGCGCGATGCCTTTCAGCAGCTCATACGGCGTTGTGTGGATGATCGGGCGGATGTCGTTTTCGCGGTTATCGCGCTGCTGCACGATCCGCGAAATGCACCAGATCAGGATGTCCGCATCCCAGATCGTCGCCATGCCGTGGGTCGGGTTGGCGGTCACCTTGATGTAGAGCTTGCCGTCCGGGGTGTTGTACTGGATCGGCTTGTTGCGCTTGCGCTTGGAGATCGAGAAGAACGGCCGCTCCATCATCTCCGCGCTGTCCTTGGGCGCGTAGTCGATCAGGTCGTTGATGAAGAAATCCCGCACCGGGTGCGGGTCGTTGCGCGTGCTCATCGCTCACCCATCGGAGGCTTGCCGGCGGCGACGAACAGAAGGTCCAGGCCTTCACCGATCAACGCCTGAACGGTGACACCCCGTTCGACGGCCAGCATTTTCACGCGGCGCTGCATCTCGGCCGAGAAGTAGCCT
>JAHINZ010000046.1 GCA_018895795.1 Alphaproteobacteria bacterium | reverse complement strand
GCCGCCCTCGGCGGCGAGATCGAGGCCCCCTGCCTGCTGGGCGGCGAGGCTTGCGACGGCGAGTGCAAGATCACCGTCGCCGTCCCCGAAGGCGCCCAGACCGGCAAGACCGTCCGCCTCAAGGGCAAGGGTATGCCGTCCCTGCGCAGCCGCCAGCGCGGCGACCTGGTGGTGGAACTGTTCGTCGAGACCCCGACCCATCTCTCGGCGCGCCAGAAGGAGCTCCTCAAGGAGCTGGCCGACCTGTGCGGCGAGAAACAGAACCCCAAGTCGGCCAATTTCGTCGGCAAGGCCAAGCGCTTCTGGGACGAGGTCACGGGCAGCTAAGGCGCGCGGCCGCGTCCGCCCGCCAGCGAGAACACCAGCGCCAGCAACGCGAAGGCGATCGCCGCCACGCCGATCGTCAACATGACGTCGCCGGAATCCAGCGGCGTGAAAGTCGGTGCGGTCTTCTTGGGCCTCGCCAGGGTCGCGCCGGCCGGCCAAGGCGCGCCGTGCGGAACCTGGAAGACGACCGGAATCGTCACTTCCGCCGCCTTCGCCGCGTAACCTTCCGGCGGGGGTAGCATCCGGAATTTCTGCGAGAGGGCGATGGCGGCGACGCCAAAATCTTCGCCTTTCGGGGTCTCGGACACCACCCGGCAGTCTCCTAGCCGGCCGTCGGGGCCAACCTGGCAGGTGATCACCGCCTTGCCTTCAACGCCGCGGCGTTCGGCATGGGCGGGATAGGCCCACTGCATGTCCTCGCCGGTCGGCTTTTCCAGCCAGTCGGGCTTGTAAGGCGACATCACGCCGGGTCGCTCCTGACCCGCGCCGGCCCCCAAGGATGCAGACATGCTCAACCCCCAACCTGAGCGCGATCTGGCACGAAGTTCTGACGGCGGGCTAGGGGCAATCCATCGTTTGGCGTTCGACGGCGCATCCGCCTTCGCTTCATGCAGCCTACAAAATCTTGTCATCCCGGCCGTAGCGCAGCGAAGCGCCGGGACCCAGGGGCAACCGGGATGCGCCGGCCCCTGGGTCCCGGGTCGGCTACGCCGCCCGGGATGACAAGAATTTGTTGCTGGTGGAGAGGTCTGCTTTCAGGGTTGGCTCCCATTTCCAAGACCCACCCCTAGCCGAACGTCGAAAAGTCCGCTCCGGGCGGCCCCCCACGTCCCCCATCGCCCCGCGCCGCACATCACCCCTTAACGCGACGCGCGACGCTCTGTAGTTTCCCGGGCGATGAACGCCCCCGCCTCTCCCGCCATCCAGACCTATGACGCCACCGGCGCGACGCCGGTGATGCAGCAGTTCTTCGAGATGAAGGCGCGGCAGCCCGACGCCCTGATCTTCTTCCGGATGGGCGATTTCTACGAGCTGTTCTTCGACGACGCCTACAAGGCCGCCGCCGCCTTGGGCATCTCCCAGACCTTTCGCGGCACCCATGGCGGCCAGCCGATCCCGATGGCCGGGGTGCCGCAGCACGCGGCCGAGGCCTATCTTTCGAAACTGATCCGCCTGGGCTTCAAGGTCGCCGTCTGCGAGCAGATGGAAGACCCGGCCGAGGCCAGGAAGCGCGGCTCCAAGTCGATCGTCCGCCGCGACATCGTCCGGGTGGTCACCCCCGGCACCCTGACCGAGGACGGCCTGCTGGACGCCCGGGGGGCCAATCGCCTCGCGGCGGTCGCGGTGCGGGCCGGGCAGGCGGCGGTGGCCTCGGTCGAGCTGTCGACCGGCGAGGTCGAGGTGTTCTCGGTCAGCAAGGACGGGGTCGCCGCGATCCTGGCCGCCCTGGCCCCGTCCGAGACCCTGGTCGCCGACCGACTGCTGTCGGACGAGACTCTGTCGCAAACCCTGAAGATCTGCGGCGGCCTGGTCCAGCCCATGCCCTCGGCCCTGTCCGAGCCTCAGGCGTCGGAGGCGCGGGTCAAGCGTCTGTACGGCGTCGACACCCTGGACGGTTTCGGCGGCCTGTCGCCGGCCGAGATCGGGGCCCTGGGCCTGATCGCCGCCCATCTGGACATGACCCAGGCCGGCAAGCTGCCGGCTCTGCGCGCGCCGCGCCGGGCCGCCGACGCCGACGTGATGGCCATCGACCCGGCCACGCGCGGCAGTCTCGAGATCGACCGCACCCAGGCCGGCGACCGCAATGGCTCGCTGCTGGCGGCCATCGACCGCACGATCACCGCTGGCGGCGCCCGGATGCTGGCCTCGCGCCTGGCCCGGCCATTGCTGGACCCCGCGGCCATCGACCAGCGCCTGGACGCGGTGGAATGGTTCGTTGAGCACCGGCCGCTGCGCCAGCGCCTGCGCGAGGCCCTGAAGGGCTCGGGCGACATGGCCCGCGCCCTGTCGCGCCTGGCCCTGGGCCGGGGCGGGCCGCGAGACCTGGGCTGCCTGCGCGACACCCTGAAGGTCGGCGAGCAGTTGGCCGCCCTGGCGGGGGAGGTCAGCGACCCGCTGTCGCCGCCGCCGTTCGAGCTGGAGCACGCCTTCCGGGCCCTGACGCCGTCGCTGCAGGAAGACTTGTCGCGGTTCCTGACCGTGCTCGACCAGGGCCTGGGTCCCGACCTGCCGGCCCTGGCCCGCGACGGCGGCTTCGTGGCCGCCGGCGTCCTGCCCGACCTGGATGAGGCCCGCGCCCTGCGCGACAACAGCCGCCGGGTGATCGCCACGCTGGAATCCCAGCTGGTGATGGACAGCGGCGTGCCGCTGAAGATCCGCCACAACGGTGTGCTGGGCTATTTCGTCGAGGCCACGGCCGGCAAGGCCGACCCGCTGTTCCAGCCGCCGCTGAACGCCACCTTCATCCACCGTCAGACCCTGGCCAACCAGGTGCGGTTCACCACCGTCGAGCTGGCCGATCTGGACGCCCGCATCGCCCAGGCCGGCGAGCGGGTGCTGGCCATGGAGATCGCCGCCTTCGAGACCTGGCGCGAGGTGGCCCGGCTGCTGGCCGACGCCATCCAGATCGCCGCCGAGGCCCTGGCCCGGGTGGACGTGGCGGCCGCCCTGGCCGAATGGGCGGAAGACGGCGGGGCCGTGCGACCGATCGTCGACCGCTCCCTGGCCTTCGAGGCCCAAGGCGCCCGCCATCCGGTGGTCGAGGCCGCCGTCAAGCGGGCCGGCGATCCCTATACCCCCAATGACTGCCGGCTGGACGGGGCGGGCGAGGTCGCGGCGCGGCTGTCGATCGTCACCGGCCCCAACATGGCCGGCAAGTCGACCTTCCTGCGCCAGAACGCCCTGCTGGCCATCCTGGCCCAGTCGGGCTGTTTCGTGCCGGCCGCTAGTTTCCGCCTGGGCGTGGTCGACAGGCTGTTCAGCCGCGTGGGCGCGGGCGATGACCTGGCCCGGGGTCGCTCGACCTTCATGATGGAGATGGTCGAGACCGCCGCCATCCTGACCCAGGCCACGCCGCGCAGCCTGGTGATCCTGGACGAGATCGGCCGGGGCACGGCCACCTATGACGGCCTGGCCATCGCCTGGGCCTGCGCCGAGGCCCTGCACGACACCAATCGCTGCCGGGCCCTGTTCGCCACCCATTATCACGAGCTGGCGACGCTGGAGCAGCGCCTGGCCCACGTCTCCAACCTGTCCCTGCGGGCCAAGGAGTGGAACGGCGACCTGGTGTTTCTGCACGAGGCCGCGCCGGGTCCGGCCGATCGTTCCTATGGCGTGCAGGTGGCCAAGCTGGCCGGGGTGCCGGGACCGGTCGTGGCCCGGGCCCGCGAGGTGCTCGACCGGCTGGAGACCAAGGCCGAATCACCGGCGCGGCTCGACGACCTGCCGCTGTTCGCGATGAGCCCGGCCCTGCAGGCGCCCGTCGCGGCGGCGCCCAGCGGCCTGGATAGGGCGCTGAAAGACCTCGATATCGACGGAATGTCCCCGCGCGAGGCGCTGGAGGCGCTATATCGCCTTAAGGGTCTGCTCAAGACCTGACCTTTAGAGTGAACGCGTGATGGTCGCCAAAACCGGCCTCCACTTTTGGCTATCGCGCTTGAGAATACCATATCCCCATCATGTCCCGTCGCCTCCGCCCTACCCCGCTCGAACACGTCGTCGACGGCCACGCCTTGCGCGCCCGTCTGTCGGCCGCCGCTTTGGACGCCCTCGGCGACGAGGCCGCCCAACGGGCCCGGGCCATCGAGATCCTCAAACAGGCCCTGTTTCGCGGCCGGATGATCGCCAAGGAGCGGCTGGAGAACGGGGCCGGCGGTCTGGAGACCTCGCGCCTGCTCAGCGGCGTCACCGACGAGGTGATCACCGCCCTCTACGACTTCACCACGGTCCATGTGTTCCGGGCCCGCAACCCCACCGAGGGCGAGCGCCTGTGCCTGCTGGCCGTCGGCGGCTACGGCCGCCGCACCCTGGCCCCGTTCAGCGACATCGATCTGCTGTTCCTGCGGCCCTACAAGACCACGCCCCACGCCGAGAGCGTGATCGAGTTCATGCTCTATGCGCTGTGGGACCTGGGCTTCAAGGTCGGCCACGCCTCGCGCACGGTCGAGGAATGCGTGCGGCTGTCGCGCGAGGATTTCACGATCCGCACCACCATCCTGGAAGCGCGGCGCCTGACCGGCGACGAGCGTCTGGGCGAGGACCTCAAGCGCCGCTTCCGCGACGATGTGATGAAGGGCACCGAGGCCCAGTTCGTCGCCGCCAAGCTGAAGGAGCGCGACGACCGCCAGGCCCGGGCCGGGGCCAGCCGCTACATGGTCGAGCCCAATGTCAAGGAAGGCAAGGGCGGCCTGCGCGACCTGCACACCCTGATGTGGATCGCCGAATATCTGCACCCCGTCGACCGCCCGGAAGACGTCTTCAAGCTGGCGGTGTTCGATCGCCGCGAAGCCAAGGTCTTCATCCGCGCCTTCGACTTCCTGCACGCCGTGCGCGCCCACCTGCATTTCACCACCGGCCGGCCCGAAGAGCGCCTGACCTTCGACCTGCAGCCCGAGATCGCCCGCCGCATGGGCTATGGCGACCGCGGCGACGCCCCGGCGGTCGAGCGCTTCATGCGCCGCTACTTCCTGATCGCCAAGGAGGTCGGGGCCCTGACCCGCGCCTTCTCGGCCAAGCTGGAAGCCGACAATTTCAAGAACGCCCCCAAGGGCATTTCCCGCTTCCTGCCCGGCGGCGGACGTCCCAAGCGCAAGGCGCTGGACGTCGAGGGCTTCTTTGAGGACGGCGGCCGGCTCAATATCGACGGGCCCGAGGTGTTCGAGGCCGATCCGGTCAATCTGATCCGCCTGTTCAAGATCGCCGACGAGCGCGACCTGGACCTGCACCCCGACGCCTTCACCGCCGTGACCCGGTCGCTGGGTCTGATCACCTCGCGGGTGCGCCGCGACGAGGAGGCGACCAAGGCGTTCCTGCAGCTGCTGGCCCGCGGCAAGCGCTCCTATCGCACCCTGACCCTGATGAACGACGCCGGGGTCCTGGGTCGCTTCATCCCGGAATTTGGCCGCATCGTCGCCCAGATGCAGTTCAACATGTACCACTCCTACACCGTGGACGAGCACACCCTGCGGGCCGTGGGGGTGATCGGCGACATCGCCGCCGGCCGCCTGGTCGACGACCATCCGCTGGCCGTGTCGATCATGCCGCTGATCGAGGACCGCGAGGCCCTGTTCCTGGCCATGCTGCTGCACGACACCGGCAAGGGCGGGGTGGGCGGCCAGGAAAAGGCCGGGGCCCGGTCGGCCCGCAGCGCCTGCGAACGGCTGGGCGTCGACCGCCTGAAGGTCGAGCTGGTGGCCTGGCTGGTCGAGAACCACTTGGTGATGAGCGATTTCGCCCAGAAGCGCGACGTCTCCGATCCCGGCACGGTCGCCGCCTTCGCCCGCATCGTCGAGAATCCCGAGCGCCTGCGCCTGCTGCTGGTGCTGACCGTGGCCGACATCCGCGCCGTGGGTCCGGGGGTCTGGAACGGCTGGAAGGGCCAGCTGCTGCGCGAACTCTATAACGCCACCGAGGCGGTATTCCGGGGCGGGCGCGGCAGCGACGCCGCCGCCAGCGTCAAGCGCCACCAGGAGGCCGCCGCCGAGGCCGCGCGCGCCGCCCTGGTCGCCGACGACCCGGCCGCCACGGGCTGGGCCGCGGCGATGGAAGACGCCTATTTCGGGGCCTTCAACGCCCAGGAACTGAGGGACCACGCGGCGCTCGCCCGCCGCGCCGCCATCCAGGGCGGGGCCGCCGCCGAGGGCCAGGTGACTCCCGGCTCCAACGCCGCCGAGATCGTGGTCGCCGCCCGCGACCGCCGCGGCCTGTTCGCCGACCTGGCCCTGGCCATCTCGTCGCTGGGCGGCAATGTCGTCGGGGCCCGGGTGTTCACCTCGCGCCAGGGCCAGGCCCTGGACGTGTTCTATGTGCAGGATGTCACCGGCGCGCCGCTGGGCTGCGAGAATCCCCGCGCCCTGAACCGCCTGGCCGAAGCCCTGGAGGCGGCCGGCAAGGGCGACACCCTCAGTCTCGAGCCGCGTCGCGGCGCCGAGGCCTCGCGCACCGCCGCCTTCTCGATCGCCCCCAGCGTCAGCCTGGACAACGAGTCTTCCAACGACGCCACCGTGGTGGAAGCCTCGGGCCGCGACCGCCCGGGCCTGCTGCACGCCCTGGCCCAGACCCTGGCCCAGAGCGGCCTGTCGATCCAGTCGGCCCATATCGACGGCTATGGCGAACGGGCGGTCGACGCCTTCTATGTGCAGACGGCGGCGGGCGGCAAGCTGAGCGAGACCCGCAAGATCACCGCCCTGAAAGCCGACCTGTTGGCGGCGCTGGAAGCCAACGAAGCCGGCGCGCCCAAGGCCCGTCCGGGGCTGAAGCGGGCCCGGGCCAGCGAGGCGCGGTAGGGGCGCGCGTCCAGATCGAACCCTTCTCCCAGAGGGAGAAGGAGGGGCCCGCGCCGCAGGCGTGGGAGGATGAGGGGTTTGCGAAGCCCTTCCGGACCGGGCAGAGACTCTCGGGGCGAGGGCGTCTGATGGCGTAGCCCCTCACCCTCCCACGCCAGCGTGGGTCCCTCCCTCTCCCTCTGGGAGAGGGCTGGGAGAATGGGGATGGATCGCGCTCAATCCCCGTTCTTTTCAAGGTAGAGTCTAACTCAATCAACAGCTTATAAAATAGTCCAACAGCTTATAAAATAGTCGATCGCGCCAATCAGATGCGCTCAGATCGCCCCTATTCTAGTCCCACCTCGTCGCGGGGAAGGGCGCAAGGCCAGCGACCGAAGCGGCGGCGGGGGGTGGTCGAGCGGGAAGCTCAATCGATGGCGGGAAGAGTACATCGTGCTCTGGGCCGCCAACCTCGTGGTCTCTGGCGGCGGTCGGCCCTGGAGCACAGAAACGACGTGACGCGAGGGTCGGTTGAGCAGCAGGCGGGTCTGGAAGGATCCGCGGTCCGGGTTGGACGCTAACCAGCCCGCCCGTCGGAGGCTTCAAGGCGGCGAGGCCCTAACAGGGCTCGAGCGCCGCGCGCTTTCGGATAACGGCTACGCGGAGCGCACGGCTTCGTCGAAACGGTAATTTTCTCACTTCTTCCGGGCGAGACCCGGACGCTCCGCAGCCCTTCCCATCCCTTCAGCGAGGCATCGCGTGAGGTGGCCGACACTTGCCCCCTACGGACCGCTTCGCGATCGTCTTCCCCCGGAGGGGGAAGATGAAGCGCGGACCCATCTTCCCCCTCCGGGGGAGGGGCGCGAAGCGCGGAGGGGGCGAGTCCGCAGACCCCATCTTGACGCCCCCCACGGCAGGCCGCAGAAGCCAGAGGTGACCGACATCGCCCCCCCGCCGCCCGAAGCCGCCGCCTCGCTCCCCTTGGGGCCGAAGAAGAGCGGCATGATCCGCTCGTCGATGGTCTATTCGGCCCTGACCCTGGTCAGCCGGTTCATGGGCCTGGCCCGCGACCTGGTCGTCACCGCCCGGCTGGGGGCCAGCGCCACCTTCGCGGCGGACGCCTACAACACCGCCCTGATGTTTCCCAACCTGTTCCGGCGGATCTTCGCCGAGGGGGCCTTCGCGGCGGCCTTCGTGCCGGCCTATTCCAAGGCGCTGGAGACCGACGGCGAACAGAAGGCCGACGAACTGGCCGCCGACGCCATGGCCACCCTGGCGGCGGCCACCATCATCATCACCGTCATCGCCCAGCTGGCCATGCCCTGGCTGATGTATGTGATCAGCCCCGGTTTCGCGGCCGAGCCGGCCAAGTTCAAGCTGGCCGTCACCCTGACCCAGATCTCCATGCCCTATCTGCCGTGCATGGCCATCGTCGCCCATCTGTCGGGGGTGCTGAACGCCCGGGGCCGCTTCGTGCTGTCGGCCGGCGCGCCGGTGCTGCTGAACCTGATCATGCTGATCGCCATCTGGCCGCAGAAGAACAGCCATGACGCCGCCTTCGCCGCCTCCTGGGCGATCCTGGCGGCCGGCGTCGCCCAGGCGGCGGTGCTCAGCTGGGGGGTCAACAAGTCGGGCGCCAAGGTCCATTGGCGGCTGCCGCGCCTGACGCCGGAGATCAAGACCCTGCTGGCCCTGGCCGTGCCCGGGGCGATCGCCGCCAGCGCCTCGCAGATCAACGTGTTCGTCTCGACCGTGCTGGCCAGCCACGTCAACGGCGCCCGCTCCTGGCTGGCCACCGCCGACCGGCTGTATCAGTTGCCGCTGGGCCTGGTGGGCGTGGCGATCGGCGTGGCCCTGCTGCCGCGTCTGTCGCGGGCCGTGCAGGCCAGCGACGGCGGCGAGGCCCAGGCGGCCATGGACCAGGCGGTGGTGTTCGCCATGGCCCTGACCCTGCCGGCCGCCACGGCCCTGGTGGCCATGCCCGGCTTCCTGATCGACGGCCTGTTCCGCCGGGGCGAGTTCAACGCCTTCGACGTCCACTCGACCGCCGCCGTGCTGTTCTATTACGGTCTGGCCACCCCGGCCTTCGTGCTGCTGCGGGTGCTTTCGCCCGGCTTCTTCGCCCGCGGCGACACCAAGTCGCCGATGCGCTTCGCCCTGATCTCGGTGGTGGTCAATGTGGGGCTGGGCATCGCCCTGTTCTATGCGATCGGCGTGCCCGGCATCGCCGCCGCCACGGCCGTGGCCTCGTGGGTCAATGTCGGCCAGATGATCTTCACCCTGCGGGCCCGCGACCATTATTGGCCCAGCGCCAAGGCTTGGGGCAAGTTGATCCGGGTGCTGGGCGCCAGCGCGGCGCTGGGCCTGATCCTGGCAGCCGTCTCGCATTTGAGGCCGCTGATCGAGGCGCCGCTCTCAGGATTTCATCTGGTCGGGATCGGGGCCAAGGAGATCGCGGTGCTGGGAACCTGCGCCCTGGCGGCTCTGGTCTATCCGGCGCTGTTGCTGGCCCTGGGCGGGGTGACCCCTGCCGAGGTCAAGGCGGCCCTGGGGCGCAAGCGCTAGGCTTGCCCTGGGATGCGCGGAGGGGTAACCAGCAGCCATGGCTATGATCGGTCCTTCCGCCTCGCGATGGCGCGGCTCCCGCTGACGTCGATCACCGCGCTTCGGCGCGGTCCGCGCGCCCTGGTCCTCAAGACGCGGCGCGCGCTCGCCATTCCAGATTTCGACATTCAAGGCTGAAGCCATGACCGACACCGCTCCCGCCGCACCCGCCTATGCGGGCCCCGCCCGCGTGCTTTCGGGCGTGCAACCCTCCGGCGCCCTGCACCTGGGCAACTATCTGGGCGCGCTGGTGAAGTTCGCCCGCCTGCAGCACGAGATCGACACCTTCATCTTCGTGGCCGACCTGCACGCCATCACGGTCTGGCAGGAGCCGGCCGCCCTGGCCCAGCAGACCCGCGAGATCGCCGCGGCCTATCTGGCCGCCGGTCTGGACCCGGCCAAGGCGACGATCTTCCCGCAATCGGCCGTGCCCGAGCACGCCGAACTGGCCTGGATCTTCCAGTGCGTGGCCCGCCTGGGCTGGCTGGACCGCATGACCCAGTTCAAGGAAAAGAGCGGCAAGCACAAGGAGCGCTCCAGCGTCGGCCTCTACACCTATCCGGTGCTGCAGGCCGCCGACATCCTGATCTACAAGGCCACCCAGGTGCCGGTGGGCGAGGACCAAAAACAGCATCTGGAGCTGACCCGCGACATCGCCGCCAAGTTCAACCATGACTTTGCCGCGCCGAACTTCTTCCCGCAGCCCGAGCCGCTGATCCAGGGGCCGGGCGCGCGGATCATGAGCCTGCGCGACGGCTCGGCCAAGATGAGCAAGTCCGATCCGTCGGACTATAGCCGCATCAATCTGACCGATGACGCCGACATGATCGCCACCAAGGTCAAGAAGGCCCGCACCGATCCCGAGCCTTTGCCCGAGACCCTGGAAGAGCTGGCGACCCGGCCCGAGGCCGACAACCTGGTCGGCATTTTCGCGGCCCTGGACGGGCGGACCAAGGCTCAGGTGCTGGCCGACTACGCCGGCAAGGGCTTTGGAACCTTCAAGCCGGCCCTGGCCGAGCTGGCGGTGGAAAAACTGGCGCCGGTCGGCGAGCGGATGCGGACCCTGCTGGCCGACCCGGCCCAGATCGACGCCATCCTGGCGGCCGGCGCGCAGCGGGCCCGCGAAGTGGCGGCTCCGACCGTGGCCGAGGTCCGGAAACTGGTGGGGTTCTGGGGGGCCTGAGACTCGCCCCCTCCTGACCGCTGCGCGGTCGTCCTCCCCCTACGGGGGAGGCGCGCCGAAGGCGCGGAGGGGGCAAGTGTTCGCCGCTAGACCCGCTCGGGGATCCGCACGGTCAGGGTCTCATAGCCCTTCACGAAGCTGGAATAGACCCGGCGCGGCTCATCGAGCACCTCGATCTTGGGGAAGCGTTTGAGGATCTCCTCCCAGACGATCTTCAGCTGCATCTCGGCCAGGCGGTTGCCAACGCAGCGGTGGATGCCGAAGCCGAACGACAGGTGGCGGCGGGGATTTTCGCGGTCGATGATGAAGCGGTCGGCGTCCTCGATCACCGTGTCGTCGCGGTTGCCCGAAACGTACCACATGACGACCTTGTCGCCCTTCTTGATCGACTTGCCGGCCAGTTCGACGTCTTCCAGCGCCGTGCGGCGCATGTGGGCCAGGGGCGTCTGCCAGCGGATGATCTCGGAGACCATCGACGGGATCAGTTCGGGGTTGGCCCGCAGCTTGGCTTCCTGCTCGGGGTTCTTGGACAGGGCGTAGAGGCCGCCGGTCAGGGAGTTGCGGGTGGTGTCATTGCCGCCGACGATCAGCAGTATGATGTTGCCCAGATACTCCATGGGCGGCATGTCGCGCGTCGCCTCGCCATGGGCCAGCATCGAGATCAGGTCGCCGCCCGGTTCGGTTGCGTTGACCCGCTCGTTCCACAGATTGGTGAAATAGGCCAGGCACTCCAGCAGTTCGGCCCGGCGGGCGTCCTCGCTCTCGATCAGGCCACTTTCCGGCGAGGCGGTGGCGATGTCCGACCAGCGGGTCAGCTTGCGGCGCTCTTCCCACGGGAAGTCGAACAGGGTGGCCAGCATCTGGGTGGTCAGTTCGATCGAGACCTTGTCGACCCAGTCGAACGGCTGGCCGATCGGCAGGTCGTCGAGGATCAGGCAGACCCGCTCGCGGATCAGGCCTTCCAGCTTGGCCAGGTTCACCGGCGAGACGATCGGGCTGACGGTCTTGCGCTGGATGTCGTGCTTGGGCGGGTCCATGGCGATGAACATCGGCAGGACGAAGTCCTCGTCGAAGTTGCGGATCGTGATGCCGCCCAGATGCGCGTCGCTGGAAAACACCGCATGATTGGTGTCGACGGCCATGATGTCGTTATATTTGGTCACCGACCAGTAGGGGCCGGTCTCCTCGTCACCCTTGGACCAGTGGACCGGATCCTCTTTGCGCAGGCGCTCGAAATAGGGCCACATCGCATCGGCCTGGAACAGGACCGGATCGGCGACGTGATAGTCCTCCAGCGGCATGGACCAAGCCTTGGCGCGCGCATCGGCGCCCAGATCGATCGAACCATCGCTCATTGGACTGTCTCCCTAGGATCATTGTTTTCCGTATCACGCCAGAAAATGACGCCTGTGTCACTTTCTTTGTGACCCGCCCCGCATCTTGCGCCGGCGGCCGGCGAGGTCCATCTCTCAGCAATGTTCATTCAGACCGAAACCACACCCAATCCCGAGGTGCTGAAGTTCCTGCCGGGCCGCGACGTGCTCACGGCGGGGGCTCGCGAGTTCAAGACACCGGAGGAGGGCGCATCCTCGCCCCTCGCCCAGGCCCTGTTCCAGCTGGGCGACGTGACGCGGGTGTTCTTCGGTCCCGATTTCTTGACCGTGACCAAGGCCCCGGACGCCGAGTGGCCCCATCTCAAGGCCCCGATCCTCGCCGCCATCATGGACCATTTCACCAGCGGCCGGCCCCTGCTGCTGGATGCGACGGACAGCGGCCACGATACGGACGGTGTCTATGACGAGGAGACGACCCAGATCGTCGCCGAGATCAAGGACCTGCTGGACACCCGCATCCGCCCGGCCGTGGCCCAGGACGGCGGCGATATCGTGTTTTCCCGGTTCGAGCCGGCGACGGGCGTCGTCTGGCTGCACATGCGTGGGGCCTGTTCGGGCTGTCCGTCGTCTTCGGCCACCCTGAAGGCCGGTGTCGAGAACATGCTCAAACACTATGTCCCCGAGGTCACCCGGGTGGAGCAGACGCTTTAGATGAAAAAAGGGGCCGCCTTGGGCGGCCCCTTGGTCTCAGGCGAGCTTGATCACCAGCGTTTGGTGATGCTGAACAGCACCTGCCGCTCGGCCTTTAGTCCGGAAACGCCCTTGGTCTGGGCTTGGCGCTCCTGCAGGAGGTTCTGCCCGGACAGGGCCAGGGTGATCCCCGACTTCAGGTCGTAACCCACGCGGCCAGCCATCGTCGTGTAGCCTTTGACGGGGTCGAGTTTCTGGCTCGCGGTGTAGGAATTGAACTTCGAGACCGTGTGGAGGCTAGTGTCCACGGTCCAGCGGTCATCGGTCCATCCCAGTCCCAGATTGCTCCGCCATTTCGGCGAGGTGGCGGCGAAGGCCACCAGGCGTACGACCGCGTTATAGCCGGGCGAGGGGCCGTCGGT
>JAHINZ010000045.1 GCA_018895795.1 Alphaproteobacteria bacterium | reverse complement strand
GCCAGGGCGCAGAACACCAGGGCGCCGGGCTTGGTCTTTTTCGTCATTGCTGTTTTCCCCTGCCCGCGGTTTCTTGCCGGGCCTTGATGCAGGGGAGATGTCCTCACAGGCGTAAACAGAAAGTAACCGATACCTGCCGATAACCAGCGTACAGCTTTTTAATTTACTCAAATTTCGTGTATATTATACTGAGTAATAATATAGCAATTCATGGACGTATCGTTTACGATCATCTATGCAACATAGATTGCAAATAAATGACCAATATATAGTCAAAAATAGACATTTCATATGTTATATAGCGACATTTTGTCGCTGAGTTTAGAGTTGGAAATATAAACGCGGGGTCTAAAAACATCGCCCAAGATCAAAATGTCTAAGGCCGAATAGCTGAAACCGGACATTTTGCCGCAGTAACCATTCCGGGATCCAAAAGAGCCCGTTTTGGGTACTCAAAGGCCGCCGCGTTTCCGTATGGCGAGGTCTCGGATTGAGGCTAAGGGCCGAGGCTGGGCCTCTCAAGCCCGGTTCGGGGCGCGGCGACCGCGATCAGCGCCCGGGAGGCGGCGCGCGCCTCAACCGCCGCTTGGCCTCACATGCCATCGTGTGAGGCCAAGCGGCGGCTATGGAGCGCCGGAAAAAGGTGGGCGTCAGAGGTCGCCCCCGCGCGCGGCCGGGGCGCGGCTAGAAGAAGCGCTCGCCCAGACGGATCGTATCGCCCGGCGCCACGGTGACCGAGGGGCTCAGCTCGAGCTTGGTCTCGTCGGTCTCGCCCGCATGCTTGACGTAGACGTTCTTCTTGTCGGCTCGGTAGGTGAAGCCGCCCGCCGTCGCCACCGCGTTGAGCACGGTCAGGCCCGACGTATAGGGATAGGTGCCCGGCTTATCCACTTCACCCAGAATGTAGAACGGACGGAAGCTCAGCACCTCGGCGCTGACCCGGGGTTCCTTGAGGTAGCCGTCGCTCAGCGCGCGCTGCACGGCTTCCTGGAACTGGCGGACACTGAGCCCGGAGGCCTTGACCTCACCGATCAGCGGCAAGGAGACCAGGCCGGTGCCGGTGACGAAGAACTCCCCCGAGAGGGTGGGTTCGCCATAGACGGTGACGCGCACCTTGTCGCTGGAGCCTAGAAGGTAATCGTCGGACTGGGCCGGAGCCGATGGCGGCTGCTGCGCATGGGCTGGCGCGGCGCTCATAAGCCCGAGGACAAGCACGCTCGCCAGCAGGACCATGAGCCAATTTAGGTGTCGTCTCACGCTAGTCATCGGATTCAAGTCTCTGAATAAGCACGTCCCTGCCTGGGTGTCATGACACGACCGCAGAGCAGCGACAAGAAGGCGACTTAAACTCGACGAGACTTTCGAGCCTGAAGAATGCTGGGTGGCCCATCGATCAGACGCGCGGCGGTAAGAACGCCCGTCGCATAGGCTCCCGTATCAATATTAATACGGTCGGGGCCAATAAACGGCTCCTCCTCGGGCGTATGACCGTGGACGACGACGCAGGGCAGCCGATGGGGCTGCGACAGGAAGTCGCCGCGAATCCACATCAGGTCTTCCGGCGATTGCCGGTCCAGCGGGATGCCCGGCCGCACGCCCGCGTGGGCGAAGAAATAGTCGCCGTAGGTCGCTGACAGTTCCAAGGCCCGCAGGAAGGCGACATGACGGGGGGGCGTCAACCGCTGGAAGCTGGCCTGGATGTCCCGCCAAGCCTCGGCGTCGACCCGGCCAATCGGCCGGTCGACGCCGTAGGAGGCGAGGGTCTCGCCGCCGCCAAACTCCACCCAGGCGGCTCCGGCCTCTGGGTTCTCCAGAAAGGACAGCATGGTCTGTTCATGATTGCCCATCAGGGCGCGGACCTCGAAGCCGCCTTTTTGGTCGGCGGCCTCGATCAGCGCGATCAGGCGATCCACGACACCGCGCGACGCCGGGCCTCTGTCGACATAGTCGCCGACAAACACCAGCACGGGCCGATCGGCGCGCTGCAGGCCGGCGAAATCCTTCGCGATCATCTCAAGCAGGTCATCCAGAAGGTCCAGATGGCCATGGACGTCGCCGATCGCATAGACCACGCGCCCCCCCGTCGAGGCGGCGATCGCCGCCTTGGCCTTGGGACGAAAGAAATTAAGCCGCATCACCTGTCCACTTGAGCGGGTCCGATCGCCCGCCTTTTCAAAGGGCGCGACCATGCCCGAGGCGAGGCCGCCCATCAACCATCTGTGGGAAACCTTACCACCCAATACACCATGCCGGAATACGCAATGTTCACCATAGTCTTTCGCCTCGCATTATCCTTAATTACTTAGTTACCACATGTATTCGTACCCAAATTACCAAGTGTTTTCATTTCATAATTAGAGCTTAATTGCATTCTGGCGTCGTCATTAAGGGCGATGCCAAGATGAATATCCGCAAACAACTCGCGATCTATGCCGGCGCCGCTGCTGTACTTGTCATGACTAGCGCAGCGCAGGCTGAAGGCCGGGCCTTTATGCCGCGCGGCGAGGCCGTGGCGGCGCCTCCTGGCTTTGTCGACCTGTGCCAACGGGACGAGGCCAGCTGCGGAACCCCTCTTGCCGAGGTCGCCACAACCTCCACCTTGGCCCTGACAACGCTCAGCACCTCGTCACTGGGCCGGTCTTGGACGCTGGCCCTAACCGCCGCGACGAAGGCGCCGCAGGTCGAAGAGGACTCCGCCGAGACCCTCGGCCTGGCCATGGTCGAGACGGTCAAGGCCTACCAGCCCCAGGCGGTCGAGGATTTCCTGCCCGCCGGCGTCGCTCGGGAGGCGGTCGCGGCCCCCGTGGCCCTCGCGCCCGTCTCGCACGCGGCCCAACTGGACAAGACCCAGCTGAAGCTGATCACCCGCGTGAACCTGCAGGTGAACCGCGATGTTCATTCGGCCAGCGATTTCGACCTCTATGGCCTGAACGAGTTCTGGTCGCTGCCGCGTGTGATCGACGGCAAGATGTATGGCGACTGCGAGGACTACGCCCTCGAAAAGCGCCGCCGTCTGATCGCGGAAGGCGTTCCCGCCGAGGCCCTGTCGATGGCGGTCGTCGTGACCCACCGCGGCGAGCGTCACGCGGTCCTGATCGTGGCCTTCGAGGCCGGCGACATGGTTCTGGACAACCTGACGCCCTGGCCCACCCCCTGGGCGCAGCTGAACTATACTTGGGTTGAGCGGCAAGTGGCGGGCTCGTCGACCTGGACGACGATCGCCTAAGACGCCTCACCCGCCCTCCGCCGTCGCGCCGGGTCCGGTAAAGCGGGTCCGGTAAAGCGGGTCCGGTAAAGCGGGTCCGGTAAAGCG
>JAHINZ010000044.1 GCA_018895795.1 Alphaproteobacteria bacterium | reverse complement strand
TTGATCGACTGGCGTCTGGGCGAAGCCTGGTTCTGGGACACGCTGGTCGACGCCGACCTGGCCAGCAATGTCGGCAACTGGCAGTGGACAGCCGGCAGCGGGGCCGACGCCGCCCCCTATTTCCGGATCTTCAATCCGATCAGCCAAGGCGAGAAGTTCGATCCCCGCGGCGTCTATGTCCGCCGCTGGGTTCCGGAACTGGCCAAGGCGCCGGACGCTTTTATCCACAAGCCATGGGAAGCCCCGATGCATCTGCCGTTCGAGGCCCGGCGTATCTATGGTCGACCGATCGTGGACCACGCTCAGGCGCGCGCCCGCGCGCTGAACGCCTATCAGAGCCTGAAAACCGGCGGATAGGGATTTACGGGGCCGGTCTCAAGAGCGTTAATGCCAAGGACACCGCATGCGGGCCGCCATGACCTATTCGGACACTGCGCTCTGGAATGATCCCGATCTGAGGAACGCCCCAGGCGCCTTTCGGACGGCGTTGCGCGTCGCGGCCGAAAACTGGGCGGCGGGCTCCCTCAGCTTCATCCTGCCCTCGGGCAAGCGGTTCGACATCGAGGGCAAGACGCCGGGTCCGAGCGCGGTCATCCAGATCCACGACTATCGCTTCGTGCGCCGCGCCCTGGCCTCGGGCGATATCGGCTTCGCCGAAGGCTTCATCGCCGGGGAGTGGGACACGCCCAACCTGACGACGGTGCTGGAAGCCTTTTCGCTGAACTTCGACCGCCTGCATGATCTGGTCGAGGGCAATGTCGTGATGCGGGCGATCAACGCGCTCTATCACCTGTTCAACCGCAATGACCGCAAGGGCTCGAAGAAGAACATCCACGCCCACTACGACCTGGGCAATAGCTTCTATTCGCGCTGGCTGGACCCCAGCATGACCTATTCGTCGGCGGTGTTTGAACAGCCAGGTCAGCCCCTGAAGGACGCCCAGAACGCCAAATATGCCGCCCTGGCCCAGACCCTCGCCCTGGAGCCCGACCATCATGTGCTGGAAATCGGTTGCGGCTGGGGCGGTTTCGCCGAGTTCGCGGCCAAGGAGATCGGCGCGCGCGTCACGGCGGTCACCATCTCGCCGTCCCAGCATGACTTCGCCCGCAAGCGCCTGTTCGACCTTGGTCTGGCCGAAAAGGCCGACATCCAGCTGATCGACTATCGCGACGTCCAGGGCCGCTTTGATCGCGTCGCCTCCATCGAGATGTTCGAGGCGGTCGGCGAGGAATATTGGCCCACCTATTTCGGCAAGGTCCATGAGGTGCTGACCCCGGGCGGCCGCGCGGGTCTGCAGATCATCACCATCCGCGACGAGCTGTTCGAGCACTACCGGACCCAGACCGATTTCATCCAGCGCTACATCTTCCCGGGCGGCATGCTGCCCAGCGAGACCCGCCTGCAGGCCGAGACACTGCGGGCGGGGCTGGAGTGGCGCGACCTGCGCCGCTTTGGTCAGGACTATGCCGACACCCTGGCCGAATGGGCTCGCCGGTTCGAGGCGGCCTGGGACGACATCAGCAAGCTGGGCTTCGACGAGCGCTTCCGCCGGCTGTGGCGGTTCTATCTCAGCTATTGCGAAGCGGGCTTCCGCACCGAGCGCACGAACGTGATCCAGCTGAGCCTGAGCCGCGCCTAGAAACTTCGCCTTCGCGTCGCGGCCTTCGCTGTGCGTAGATGGTCAAAAGCCGATCGAGGTCGCGTTGCAATGAACCTCTACACCATGGTCCTGGACTTCCACGGGGGGACCTACATCACCCAGTTCGACGCCGGCAGCGCGGTCGACGCCGTCACCGCCTGGTGCGGCGAGCTGCAGGAAGAGCAACTTCTGGGCGAGGTGTCGTCCGACATCGCCGAGGGCATCATGATCGACGCCGTCGAGAACCGCCTGGTCTTGGTCGAGGGCCTGCACAATGTCTGGTGCGCCGCCACCACGGCCGGCGGTCCGCTGGCCCTGCTGAACGTCATCCAGACCCATACCGGCGCCGCCTAGACCCCCATCGCCTTTCGGGTCGCCGCCGCCTTGGCGCGGAAGGCCGCGCGTTCGGCGTCCGGCATCCGCGACAGGGTCTTGAGCGGCATCATCATCCGCCCCAGCCCCGCCAGGCGCGCTTCGTGCCGATCGATGAAGTCCCAATACAGGGCGTTGAACGGGCAGGCCTTGTCGCCCAGCCGATCCTTGACGTCATAGCGACAGCCTTTGCAGTAGTCGCTCATCCGATCGATATAGGCGCCGCTGGCCGCATAGGGCTTGGAGCCGACAATGCCGCCGTCGGCGAAGGTGGCCATGCCGCGGGTATTGGGCATCTCGACCCATTCATAGGCGTCGGCGAACACCACCATGTACCAGTCATCCACCGCGTCGGGATGCACGCCCAGCAGCATCGCCAGATTGCCGGTCACCATCAGCCGCTGGATGTGATGGGCGTAGCCGTGGTCGCGGGCCGCCCCGACGGCGTCGGCCACGCAGGCCATGTCGGTTTCGCCGCTCCAGTAGAAGCCCGGCAGCCTGCCCTCGGCGTCCAGGGCGTTGCGCAGGGCGTATTCGGGCATCTTCAGCCAATAGACGCCGCGCACGAACTCGCGCCAGCCCAGGATCTGGCGGATGAAGCCCTCGACGGCGTTCAGGGGGGCCTTGCCGGCGCGCCAGGCCGCCTCGGCCCGGCGGCAGACCGTCAGCGGGTCCAGCAGGCCGATGTTCAGGGCCGGCGAAATCAGGCCGTGCCACAGGAACGGCCGGCCCCAGCTCATCGCATCCTGCCAGTCGCCGAACCCGTCCAGCATGTCGACGATGAAGTGATCGAGGATCGCGTTGGCCTCGTCGGGATTGGTCGGCCAGTCAAAGGTCTCGACGCGGCCGAAGTGATCCTCAAAGCCCGCTCCCACCATCGCCATCACCGCCGCTGTCACGGCATTGGGCGGCGTGCGCAGGCGGGTCGGCGGCCTGACCCCGGCGGGCAGCTTCTTGCGGTTCTCGGCGTCGAAGTTCCACTGCCCGCCTGCGGGCTTGTCGCCGTCCATCAACAGGCCCGTTCGGCGGCGCATCTCGCGATAGAAATACTCCATCCGCAGCTCCTTGCGGCCTTCGGCCCAGGCCGCGAACTCGGCGCGCGAGCACAGGAAGCGATCATCCTCCCGCACCTCGACGGGGGCGGTCAGATCCTTGGCCAGCGACAGCAGGTGGTCTTCCAGACCCCACTTGCCGCAGACGGTGCGGATCACCCGCGCCACGGGCTCCTCGGCCAGGGCGCGACGGATCTCGCCGGCGATCGAACCGGTATTGTCCGGGTCACCCAGCCGCACATAGCGCACCCGGACGCCGCGCGCCTCCAGACGGACCGCGAACTGACGCATGGCCGACCAGACCAGCACCAGCTTTTGCTTGTGATGCTTCCAGACGGTGGCCTCGGCGACCGACTCCGTCATCAGCACCACGTCGCAGCCGGGATCCAGATCGGTCAGGGCCGAGAGCCCGTCGCTCAGCTGATCGCCCAGCACCAATCGCAGCGCGCCGTGTCGTTTGCTCATCGCGGGGTCCAGGCCTTCAGGAAAACGGGGCTTGCATCGGGGCGCCCGCGCACGATCTACCATGCTCCTTGTTTCCCGTAGCCCCCGGCCTTGCCAGATCTCCCATGACCCTCACCGCCAACATCGTCCCCAGCGTTCTCGAAGCCATCGGCAATACGCCGCTGATCCGCCTGCACCGGGCCAGCGAAGCCACGGGCTGTGAGATTCTCGGCAAGGCCGAGTTCATGAACCCCGGCCAGTCGGTCAAGGACCGCGCCGCCCTGGGCATCATCCGCGACGCCGAGGCCAAGGGTTTGCTCAAGCCCGGCGGCCGGATCGTCGAGGGCACGGCGGGCAATACCGGCATCGGCCTGGCCATGGTCGCCTCGGCCCTGGGCTACAAGACCACGATCGTCATCCCCCGCACCCAGAGCCAGGAAAAGAAGGACGCCATCCGCCTGCTGGGCGCGGAACTGGTCGAGGTGGACGCCGTCCCCTATTCCAACCCCGACAACTATGTCCGCTATTCGGGCCGACTGGCCGAGGAGCTGGCCAAGACCGAGCCCAACGGCGTGATCTGGGCCAACCAGTTCGACAATGTCGCCAACCGCGACGCCCACTACCGCACCACGGGCCCGGAAATCTTCGACCAGACGGACGGCAAGGTCGACGGCTTCATCTGCGCCGTCGGCTCGGGCGGCACCTTGGCCGGCGTCGCGGCCGCCCTGCGCGCGCGCAAGCCGTCGGTGAAGATCGGCCTGGCCGACCCGCACGGCGCGGCCCTCTACAGCTGGTACAAGGACGGCGCGCTGAAGTCGGAGGGAACCTCGATCAGCGAAGGCATCGGCCAGGGCCGGATCACCGCCAATCTCGAAGGCCTGGTGGTCGATCACCCGTTCCGGATCAGCGACACGGAAATGCTGAATGTGGTCTTCGATCTGGTCGAGCACGAGGGCCTGTGCCTGGGCGGCTCGGCGGGGATCAATGTGGCCGGCGCCATCGCCATGGCCAAGGTCATGGGCCCGGGCCACACGATCGTGACCATCCTGTGCGATCACGGCTCGCGCTATCAGAGCAAGCTGTTCAATTCGGCCTTCCTGGCGGAAAAGGGCCTGCCGACGCCCGGCTGGATGTAACGGCGCGCTTAAGGGTCAGACCCCGCTTGCCCCTCGCGTCCGATCCCGCGATCCTGTCGGTTCTCAACAGGGGCGAGTCAGACCCCGAAAGGCGCAGCGCATGATCCAAGATCCTCTCGTTTCCACCGCCTGGCTGCGCGACCACCTCGACGCGCCGGACGTGCGGATCGTCGACGCCTCGTGGTTCATGCCCGGAACCCCGCGCGATCCGAAGGACGAGTTCCGGCTGGCCCACATTCCGGGCGCGGTGTTTTTCGACATCGACGAGATCGCCGACGAGACCTCCAGCTTGCCGCACATGCTGCCCAGCCCGATCAAGTTCGCCTCGCGGGTCCGCAAGCTGGGCCTGGGCGATGGCGCGCGGATCGTCGTCTATGACAGCCTGGGCCTGCTGCCCGCCGCGCGGGTCTGGTGGACCTTCCGGGCCATGGGCCACGAGGATGTCGTCGTTCTGGACGGCGGCCTGCCCAAATGGATCGCCGAGGGCCATCCGATCGAGGACGGTCCCGCCCTGCCGCAGGAGCGCCACTTCACGCCGCGCTATCAGGCCGACATCGTCCGCTCGGCGGCGCAGATGAAGCGCAATCTCGACACCGGCCGCGAGCAGGTGGTCGACGCCCGCCCCGCCGGCCGGTTCACCGGCGAGGTCCCCGAACCCCGCGCCGGCCTGCGCGGCGGCCACATCCCCGGCTCGCGCAACATCCCGCTGGGCGACATGCTGGCCCCGGACGGCACGATGCTGAGCGCCGACAAGCTGGCGGCGGTGTTCGCCGCGGCCGGGGTCGACATCGCCAAGCCGATCGCCACCACCTGCGGCTCGGGCATCACCGCTTCGGTCGTCGCCCTGGCCCTGGCGCGTCTGGGCCATCCGCGCGCGGCGGTCTATGACGGCTCCTGGACCGAATGGGGCGGTCTGGACGATGTTCCGGTCGCCACCGGCCCCGCCTGAACCGCCGCCTTGCCCAGAGCATCCCATGGATAGAGAAACCCGCCTGATCCGCACGGGCGCGTCGTCGGCCCTGCCGGCCAGGACGGTCAATCCGCCGATCCAGCGCGGCTCGACCGTGCTGATGGCCAATGCCGCCGATCTGTATGACGACAGCCTGGTCAGCTACGGCATCACCGGCCTGGCCACCCCCGCCGCCCTGCAGACGGCCCTGGCCGAGCTGGAGGGCGCGACCAACGTCACCCTCTATCCCTCGGGCCTGGCGGCGATCACCGGGGCCCTGCTGGCGGTGCTGAAAGCCGGCGACGAGATCCTGGTGGTCGACAGCGCCTACAAGCCCACCCGGCGGTTCTGCGACCAGGTGCTGGGCCGGTTCGGCGTCATCACCCGCTATTACGACCCCGCCCTGTCGCCGCAGGCCCTGATGGCCCTGACCACGCCCAAGACCCGGTTGATCGTGCTGGAAGCCCCAGGCTCCCTGACCTTCGAGATGCAGGACATCCCCGCCCTGGCCGCCGCCGCCAACGCCCGCGGCGTTCTGACCCTGATCGACAACACCTGGGCGGCCGGTTTCTATTTCAAGCCGCTGGACCACGGCGTCACGCTCAGCATCCAGGCCTTGACCAAATATGTCGGCGGCCATTCCGACTGCTTCATGGGCAGCGTCGCCACCAAAGACCCGGCCGTGGGCCAGCAGCTGGTCGACGCCGTGTGGGACATCGGCTGGTCGGTGTCGTCCGACGACGCCTACACCATGCTGCGCGGCCTGCGCACGATGGCCACCCGCCTGCCCCGCCATCAGGAGAATGGCCTGACCGTCGCCCGCTGGCTGCAACAGCGGCCCGAGGTCGCGCGCGTGCTGCACCCCGCCCTGCCCGAGGATCCGGGCCACGCCCTGTGGAAACGCGACTTCACCGGCGCCTGCGGCCTGTTCGGCGTGGTGCTGAAGCCGGCGCGCGAGACCGCCGTCCACGCCTTCATCGACGCCCTGCGGCTGTTTGGCCTGGGCTTCTCGTGGGGCGGCTATGAGAGCCTGGCCATCCATTGCGACCCGCAGCTGAAGAGCCGCTCGATCCCGGTCCAGCTGGAAGGGCCGCTGTTGCGGCTGCATATCGGCCTGGAGAGCCCGGCCGACCTGATCGCCGATCTGGAGCGCGGCTTCGCCGCCCTGAACGCCGCAGCCTGAAGACTCGGCGGATTTGTGCTCTAAGGCGGTTTGCCTCCTACGAGACCTGACCCCATGACCACCCATATCGCCCTGCTGCGCGGCGTCAGCGTCGGCGGCCAGCAGCCGATCGCGGCCGAGACCTTCACCGCCCTGCTCGGCGAGCTGGGCCTGGCCAACCC
>JAHINZ010000043.1 GCA_018895795.1 Alphaproteobacteria bacterium | reverse complement strand
CCCGGCCGAAAGGCCGGGGCGTTTTGCGTTGGCGGTGGGGTCCGCCCCAGCCAAGGTGGTCGGCGCCGCGCGCGCTGCGTCTTGCCGCGACGGCGCGACCCGTCGCCCTCCAGGACCGGCGTTCTCGGCCGATCAGGTGGTCATGACTTCGATCTAGGCTTCAACGCGGCCAGGTCCGCCGTCGCCGCGCCCCAGCGGATCGGCGTCATGGCCGCGTGCGGCGTCCCGCCCGCCACGGCCCGCGCTCGCGCTCGGGCCTGCTGGCTGGTCAGATAGGCCTTGGCGAAACCGGGCTCGCCCGTGACGGTGACGTCGGCGACGCACTGGGCGTTCATCGTCCGGTCAATCACCTGGGCGCAGATCGCCTTGGCCGCGGCGCCGTTCATCGGCTTGAGCGGCGGGGTCTTCGACTTTGGAACCAGGCAGGGCGGGTTCTCGGGTGGCCAGGCGGTGTTGGTGAAGGCTGTGGTCGAGCCGCCGGGCGAATAGTCGAACAGGCTGGTCGGGTCGGTCACGCGCCAGCTGTTGGCGAAGGTCTGGTGGAGATCGACATAGCGTTGATGCAGGGTGGACGGCAGCGGCCCCGATGGCGTTCCGTTCGCGAGGTCCGGCAGCCAGCCGCCGGACAGGATGGCCCCCATCACGCCGTCACGGGCCGGCGTATCGACCACGTCGACGTTCAGATACCAGAGGCTCTGCGAGGCCCACCAGTTGGCGGTGGCGATCAGGTGGGTCTTGTTGGGGAACAGAATCTCAATGCCGTCGCCGATCGACGCCCGAACGATGCGACCGCCGCCGGGAAGACTGATCCCGGGAGGTCCCAAGGTCTTGAGCTGGCCATCGACCCTCAGCTGCAGCCCGTTGGGATCGGGCTCGCCGCCGGGCCGCGGCTGATAACTGACCCGAGCCTTGCCGACCCGCGCCGCGACCGCCGTATTGAGACTCACGCAACTGGTCAGGCCCGTATGGGCGTTGGCCACGGCGCCGGCCGTGCTGATCGGCGTCTGCCGGGTCTGGATCTCCATGCCGTCGCCATGGCGAAGGGCGACGAACTCTCCCGCGCCCTGGAAGTCGTAGTTGATATTATTGACGGTGGTCAGGTGAGGGTCGCCGCGATTGGCCGCGTCATTGGACGGCGACATCCCGCAGAGCGCCAGAAGCGAGGCCATCTGCGGGGTGCAGCTGACCTGATAGGCCGCTGGGAAGTCCGGCTGCGAAACCCGGGGATCCGCCGGACTGAAGCCAGGCGTGCAACTGACCGTCGTGGCCGCGCTGCAGGCGCGATAGCGCGGATCGGCGGGAAGCAGGCCCGGGGTGCAGGCCAGTTTGCCCACGTTGGCGTTCTGCGGCATGGTCGGCGGCGGGTTCAGGAACCCTGGCATCGGCGGGGCCAAGGCGCCGATCGACGCGCGCAGCACGGCCCCGCAATAGCCGCGAAGCTCGGTGGACAGATGCGGCAGCCGCCCTGGTCCGCCCGGCGGGTCGCCGGCCATGCCGTGACACCCCCTACAGGCCTGCGGCGAGTTCATCGGCCCGGGATTTTCAGGCCAGGGAACCGCGTCGCCGGTCCTGACGATCGGCTTGGGCCAGCTGACCGGGAAGGTGGGCAGACCCAGCCCCGACAGTCCCGACAGCGTCGCGCCATGCACGATGTAGGGGTTTTCGCCCGAATGGCAGTCCGAGCAGACGCCGCCGACCCCGGCCGCCAGTTCCGAGCCGCCGCCAAAATTATTGAACGGCACCACGGTGCGGACCCCGCCCGTGAAGCGCGGGAATTCAAAGGGCGGGACGAAGGGCTCCACCGTGGTGGTGTTCTTCTCGTTGTCCCAGAAACAGGTCATCGGCGTCAGGGTGTCGGGCGAGGGCTGTTCGCCCATGCAGATGACGCCGTCCAGTTGCACGACATCGGGCGTGCCGAACTGATCGACGCCGAAACGCGGCAAGGCGATGCACATGCCGGCCGGCGATGTGCTTGTATAGGTCATGACCTCGGCCTGCAGGCTTCGGACAATGAACAGTTCCGACTGCGGGATAAGGCCGCGGCTGACCCAGCCCGCGCTGCCGATATCGGGGGGAATCGGCACGCCGTTGGCCGCGCAGAGATCACGATAGGCCTGACCGCCGACCGCCGTCACCAGCTTGGCGACCACCGGCCCCTTGCCCTCGCCCTTGCTCCAGACCGTCAGTCGCGCCAGCAGCTCGGGATCGACCTTGAAGGGGCGCAGGCCCTGGCGAAACTGTCCGCCGGCCTTCTCGGGAAGCGCGGCCTGGAGATAGAGCTTCATCAGCCGGTTCTTGCCCAACAGACGCGTGGCGTCCTTGGTGTCGGCCGACTGGATGAGCCAATCGAGCAGAGAAGCGTTCATCACCAGCCTTGACTGGGCGTCCAGCTTGAGACCCTTGGCCAGGCCGCGCTCCATGACGAGGAACCGCGCCCGCTTGTCCTTGTCGACCTTCTCGAGCAGGTCGTTGCGATACCAGGTCTGGGCCTTGCCGATAAACGCCAGGGTGGGCTGAATCTGCCCGCCGCCCGGATCGAACATCGCCCCGTGCCCAATGAAGGCGATCGGTTCAAGCTCGGGCTTGCGATCCTGAGCCGCCACGCCGGCGACGATCAGGACCAGTCCAACGGCGGCGGATATCGCCAACGGCAACGTGGGAAACTTGGGAAACTTGAACATGTTCCCGGCTCCAGGCCTCGCCGGCGATCGCATGCAAGCCGATCAGCGCATACCGAGACTGTTTGACGTTATACAGCTATATGGCGAAATCAATACCCGACTCTCCCACCTCTCCGACCAGAGCGTTTCAAGCGCACGGACGCCCCGCCCAGAAGGCAGGGCGTCCCGGTCCCCCTACAGCGTCGCCATGTCGATCACGAAGCGGTAACGCACGTCGCTCTTGGCCATGCGCTTATAGGCGTCGTTGATCTGGTCGATCGCGATGGTCTCGATGTCGGCGGCAATGCCGTGCTGGCCGCAGAAGTCGAGCATCTCCTGGGTTTCCTTGATCGAGCCGATCATCGAGCCGGCCAGGCTGCGGCGGCCGGGGATCAGGGCGAAGGCGTTGAGCGATACCGGCTCTTCGGGCGCGCCGACCAGCACCATCGTGCCGTCAACCTTCAGCAGGTTGAGGTAGCGACCCCAGTCGATGCCGGCCGAAACCGTGCAGATGATCAGGTCGAGGGTTCCGGCCAGCGTCTTGAACGTTTCGGCGTCGCCGGTGGCGTAATAGTGGTCCGCGCCCATCGCCAGACCGTCAGCCTGTTTGGACAGGGTCTGGCTCAACACCGTGACCTCGGCCCCCATGGCGTGGGCGATCTTGACGCCCATGTGGCCCAGTCCGCCCAGACCCAGGATCGCGACCTTCTTGCCGGGACCGACGTTCCAGTGGCGCAGCGGCGAATAGAGGGTGACGCCGGCGCACAGCAACGGGGCGGCGACGTCGAGGGCCAGGTTGTCGGGAATCGACAGCACATAGCCTTCCTTGACCACCATGTGATCCGAGTAGCCGCCATAGGTGGGCAGGTCGCTGCCCGGTTGCGGGCTGCTGTAGGTCTGGACCAGACCTGGCATGTACTGCTCGCGATCCAGGTCGCGCGTGGCGCAGCCGATGCAGCTGTCGACGAAACAGCCGACGCCGACCCGGTCGCCTTCCTTGAAGCGGCTGACCTTGGCGCCGACGGCGGTGACCACGCCGGTGATCTCGTGGCCGGGCACGATCGGATAGACGCTCTGACCCCAGCCGTTATCGACCATGTGAATGTCGGAGTGACAGACGCCGCAATACTTGATGGCGATGACGACATCGTCTTCGTTGGGTTCGCGACGGTCGAAGGTGAACGGGGCGAGCGGCGCGCCAGCGGCGAGCGCCGCGTAGCCTTTGGCAGTGGCCATGGGAAATTCCTTGAATTTTGGAGAACGATCTGGGGAGCGATCGAACGGCCAACGTGTTCCATGCGTCGACCGCATCGCGTTAGACCAATCCTCGAAGACTCCTGCACGATCCTGCAAAGCCGGGCTTGAACGGTTTTCAGGCGGCAGGCCGAGGCGTAGAAGGGCGATGTCGCGAAAGCCAGGAAAACCAAGCCCTTGACCCAGACCGTCCCGCCCGGCGTCTATGGCGAACTCGCTAAGATCGTCACCCGTTACGCCACGGGCGGCCCCGAGCCCGCCTCGCCGAGGGAGGGCCTGTTCCTCATCCGACGCGATGAACCGTCCCAGCCTCTGCACGTGGCCCAGCGCCCCAGCTTCTGGCTGGTGGTGCAGGGCCGCAAGTGCCTGAGCATCGGCGATGACGACCTGCACTATGGCGTCGGTGACTGTCTCCTGGTGGCCTTGGACCTGCCGGTGACCTCGCGCATCACCCAGGCCAGCCCAGCAGAGCCGCATCTGTGCGTAGGCATGGCGATCAATCCGGCGAGCCTGGCCGAACTGGTCAGCCGCGCGCCCACGCCGGCGCCGAACCCGGCCCTGTCCCAGAGTCGACGGGGCGTGGCGGTGCACGCCGCCTCGCCCGACCTGCTGGACGCGATGCTGCGCCTCCTGCGCCTGCTGGATCACCCAGCCGATCTGGCCGCCATGGGACCGCTGATCGAGCAGGAGATTCTGTGGCGGCTGCTGAACGGCCCCGACGGCGCTCGGCTGTTGCGCGTGGCGATGGGCGAGGGTCAGAGCGGCCGGGTGGCCAAGGCCGTCTCATGGCTGCGCGAGCACTTCGCCCAACCCCTGCTGATCGAGGCCCTGGCCGAGCGGGTCTGCATGAGCGAGTCCTCGCTGCACCACCACTTCAAGGCCGTCACCAACCTGACGCCGATGCAGTACCAGAAACAGCTGCGGCTCTATGAAGCGCGCCGCCTGATGCTGGCCGAAGGGCTGGATGTGGGCGCGGCCGGTTACAGCGTCGGCTATCAGAGCCCGTCGCAGTTCAGTCGCGAATATCGCCGCTTCTACGGCCTGCCGCCGGCCCGAGACATCGAGGCCCTGCGCGCGCCCCTGGCGGCGGAATAGAGCCCCGCTCCACATCAACCGAAGTCAGTCCGCTCCCCGGGCGATCTCGGGGGAAAGAGCCCCGGGGAGCGGTGATCCGAACGCCGCCTGCGGGGGGCGGCGGGCGTTCGGGAGGCGGCGCGCTAGACCTTCAGGTCCAGCAGGGCGCCGGTCATCTTGTCGGCGGTCTTGATCACCGCGACATTGGCTTGAAACGCGGTCTTGGCGGTGATCCGCTCCACCGCTTCCTTGGCGAGATCGGTGTCGGTGTCGCGCGCCTGCCAGGTGGCGACGCGCTTGGCGCTGTCGTCCAGACGGTTGGCGGCGGCGATCATTCCGGCGCCGGCGATGGCGAGAGCCTGCATGGCGAGGGTTCCTTCAGTGCAGGCTCGTTTTCTCACCCCGCGGTTAAGGCCTCGCGTAAAAAAACGGTTAAACCCCGTCAGTCATGACCGGCGGGCCAAAACCGTCCGTGAACGCCGAAACATTACAAAACGTTCAGGTTTGGCGAACTCGACATTCCGCCGCGCTCTGGCCAAGCTCCGCCCCTTTCGCGGGCCGGGCCCGCCGTGGAGTCTTGCTGGATATGTTCCTTTCGCGCCGCGCGGCCCTTCTGGGCGCCGCCATGCTGATGGTCGCCCAACCCACCTTCGCCGCCCCCAAGGCCAAGACGCCCGCGGTCAGCTTCACGCCGTCGCCGGCCGCGATCCGCGCCCACATGACCTTTCTGGCCGACGATCTGATGGAGGGCCGCGAGGCCGGCACGCGCGGCTTCGACATCGCCGCCAACTATGTGGCCGCCCAATACGCCCTGCTGGGCGTCAAGCCGGCCGGCGACAACGGCGCCTATGAGCAGCATGTGCCGCTGCTGGCCTACAAGAACGCCTCCGAAGGCGCTTTCAGCATCGCCGGCCCCGACGGCAAGGCCGCAGCCCTGACCTTCGGCGAAGACTATCTGCCCATGGCCCAGGCCCAGGCGGCCGAGGTGACGATCACCGCGCCGCTGGTCTTTGTCGGCTATGGCCTGGTCGCCCCCGAGCGGGGCCGCGACGACTATGCGGGCCTCGACGTGAAGGGCAAGATCGTCGTGATGCTGAACGGCGCGCCCAGCGGCCTGCAGACCGAGGAACGGGCCCACTTCGGCAGCGCCACCGTCAAACGCGAGGAGGCCGCCCGGCGCGGCGCGGTCGGGGTCATCAACCTGTCGACCACCAGCGGCGAAGCCCGACGACCGTTCGCGCGCGGCCTGACCGGCTATCGCGACTGGCGGATGACCTGGCGCGAGACCAACGGCCAGGGCCATGTACGCGGCGTCGCGGCCCCCGGCCTGCTGTCGATCAGCCCCAAGGGCGCGGCCAAGCTGTTCGCCGGCGCGCCCGTCGCCCTGGACGCGGCGCTGGCGGCGGCGGAGACGCCCGACGGCCTGGTCAAGGGCTTTGACCTGCCGTTCACGGCCGCGGTGGCGCTGAAGAGCGAGATTGAAACCCGCGAGAGCCGCAATGTCGTCGGCCTGATCGAAGGCCGCGACCCCAGGCTGAAGGCCCAGACCATCATCCTCAGCGCCCACCTGGACCATATCGGCCTCAGCACCCACGCCAAGGACGGCGCCGACAAGATCAACAACGGCGCGCTCGACAACGCCTCGGGGATCGCCACCCTGCTGGAGGTGGCGCGCGGCTTCAGGGACGCCAAGACCAAGCCCAGGCGCAGCATCGTGCTGCTGGCCCTGACCGGCGAGGAAAAGGGTCTGGTCGGTTCGGACTATTTCGCCAACACCCCGACCGTGCCCAAGGCCGACATCGCCGCCGACGTGAACCTGGACATGCCGGTGCTGCTGTATCCGTTCACCGACGTCGTGGCGTTCGGGGCCGACCGCTCGACCCTGGGTCCGGCCGTGGCCCGCGCCGCCGGTCGCGTGGGCGTGGCCCTGTCGCCCGACCCGCTGCCCGAGGAAGGCCTGTTCACCCGCAGCGACCACTATCGCTTCGTCGAGCAAGGCGTGCCGTCCGTGTTCCTGATGACCGGCTTCCAGAACGGCGGCGAGAAGGCCTTCAAGGACTTCCTGGCCACCCACTATCACAAGCCCGGCGACGACCTGACCCAGCCGATCGACTATGACGCCGCGGCCAAGTTCGCCCTGGTCAATTACGAGATCGCCCGCGAACTGGCCGACGCGCCGGCCCGGCCGGTGTGGAAGGCCGGCGACTTCTTCGGCGGCCGCTTCGCCCCGGCGGGACATCCGTCGGCGGCGAAGTAGGGATTGACCCGGAGGGCGGCGGAAGGGATTCTGCCGTGCTCCTAGTTTTCGAGGCTTAACGCCGTGCCTGCCCCCACCAGCGCCTTCCTGAAGATCGGCGTGATCACGCCGGTGGTCATGGTGGCCGACGTGTGGCTGGCCCAGAGGCTGTTTCCCGGCTTCGACCAGGGCGCCCAGTTCATCAGCGAGCTGGGCGGTCCGGCCGCCCCGACGCCGTTGATCTTCAATATCGGCATGATCCTGGCGGGGGCCGCAGGCCTGCTGGCCGGGGCCGGCTTCACCCACGCTCTGGAACACGCCGGCGGCCGGCGCACGGTCTCGGCCTTCGCCGGCCTGTGGGTGGCCCTGACCGGTCTGGGCGCGATCTTCGCCGGCCTGTTCCACTGGCCCGATGAGATGCACCGCGCCTGCGGGGTGGGCTTGGCCATCCAGTTCGCCCCGCTGTTCACCGCCTGGGCTCTGTGGCGCGCGCCCGGTCATCGCCGCCTGGCCGTGTTCTCTCTGGCCTGGTTCTTCGGCCTGTTGCTGGTGCTGGCCCTGCTGACCGGGGTGTGGAACGTGCGCACCGGCGGCGATGTCGGTCTGTGGCAGCGCGGCCATGCGTTCCTGGGCCTGCTGTGGCTGGGCATCGCCGCCTGGACGCTGGAGCGCGGGTGGAGGGGCCGGCCAACGGACGCCAAGCCTCAGCCCGCCGCGGCCTGAGGCGTCACCCCTCGACCGTCCCACGGCCGGCGTCCTGCGGCGGCTGTGACCCAGCCTCGTGACGCTGGTCGGTGGGCTTTTCGACCCGCGACAGGTTGAAGGCGGTGTTGATCAAGCCGACGTGCGAGAACGCCTGGGGAAAATTGCCGACCAGGCTTTGCGTCCGCGGATCATATTCCTCGGCCAGAAGGCCCAGGTCATTGGCCAGGCTCAGCAGATGCTCGAACAGGGCGCGGGCGTCGGCGTGGCGGCCAATCACCCAGTAGGCGTCGGCCAGCCAGAAACTGCAGGCCAGGAAGGCGCCTTCGCCGGGCGGCAGGCCATCGCCGCCGGAGAGGGTGTCGTAACGCAGCACCAGACCATCGCGCAGAAGATCCTGTTCGATCGCCTCGACCGTGGCCAAGAAGCGCGGATCATCCGGGGCCAGAAAGCCCACCTGAGCCATCAGCAACAGGCTGGCGTCCATCGTCGGGTCGTCAAAGGCGCGCTGGAAGCATCCCCGGTCGCCATTGAAGCCATGCTCGCAGACTTCGGCATGGATATGGTCGCGCAGCGCGCGCCACGCTTCCAGCGGTCCGTCGATCTGCTGTTGCTCGAGGGCCTGGACCGCCCGATCCAGCGCCACCCAGGCCATGACGCCTGAATGAGTAAAACGCCGACGCTCGCCGCGAACCTCCCAGATGCCCTCGTCGGGCTGGTCCCAGACCGTGGCGACATGGTCGATGACCGCGCGCTGCAAGGCCCAGGTCGCGTCGTCGTGGCCCAGTCCGCCGCGCCGGGCCTGGGCCAAGGCGTCCATCAGCTCGCCATAGACGTCCAGCTGGAACTGCTGGTGCGCGGCGTTGCCGATCCGGACGGGCCGTGCGCCGTGATGACCGGCCAGCCAATCGGCCTCCCATTCGACCAGGCGACGCTCGCCGCCGATGCCGTACATGATCTGCATCTGGGCCGGATCGCCGGCGGCGGCGCGCAGCAGCCAGTCGCGCCAGGCGGCCGCCTCTTCGTAACATCCGGCATTCATCAGGGCCAAAAGGCTGAGGGTCGCGTCCCGGATCCAGCAGAAACGATAGTCCCAGTTGCGCACCCCGCCCGGCGCTTCAGGCAGCGACGCGGTCGGCGCGGCGACGATGCCCCCGGTCGGCGCATAGGTCAGGGCTTTCAGGGTGATCAGCGAGCGCAGGATCGCGTCGGCATAGGGTCCGGCCACCGAGCAGCGTTCAGTCCATTCGCGCCAGAACGCCTCGGTGTGCTCCTCGGCGCGGCGGGGATCGATGGCCTTGGGCAACGGCGCGATCGAGGGGCAATAGGTCAGGACGAAGGCCAGCTCCTGCCCCGAACTCACCTCAAACTCGGCGGCGGTGGACATGTCATGCCCGTGGAACGCCGCGTCGCTGTGCAGCACCGTCATGTCGGGCCCGGCGACGGCCACCAGGGCCCCGTCCTCGCGGCGGGTGACCCAGGGTGTCAGGGCGCCATAGCCAAACCGCAGGACCAGATCCATGTCCATGTCGACGACGCCTTCCAGGCCGCGGACGATGCGCACGATGTCGGAGGCGGAGCCGCGGGGCGGCATGAAGTCGATCAGCACGGCCCGGCCTGTGTCAGTGACGAAAGTGGTTTCCAGGATCAACGTCCCGGGCCGGTAGCGGCGGCTGATCGTCGCCTCGCCGCGCGCCGCGATCTTCCATCGGCCATTGGAGCGGTCGCCAAGGATCGCCGCGAGGCAGGCGTCGGAATCGAACCTCGGCCAGCAGAGCCAGTCGATCGATCCGTCACGGCCCACGAGGGCGGCGGTTTCGCAATCGCCGATCAGGGCGTAGTCGGCGATCTGGCTCGTCACAAGGTCTCTCAATCCGCCGCCCACGCGTCGCGGGCTCGTGCAAGGAACGGCTGGGGGAAGCCAAGGTTTCCCAAACAGCGGAGGTTCCGAAACTGCTAGCGGGCCGGCGCGTTGAGAGGGTCTCACCTCTTGCGCCCCGAGAACCAGATCATGACCTCCAAAATCGCCTCCGCACAGGAAGAACAACCGGCGCCGGCGATCGGCTATCATCCGGTGCTAGCCGGACAGGCGGCGCTGGTGACCGGCGCCAGTTCAGGCATCGGCCAAGGCGTCGCCCTGGGTCTGGCACGGGCCGGGGCGGATGTGGTGGTCAACTATGTCAGCGATCAGGCCGGCGCCGAGGCGGTGGCCCAGCGGATCGAAGGCCTGGGCCGACGGGCCCTGGTGCTGCGGGCCGACGTCAGCCAGGAGGACGAGGTCGAAACGATGTTCGCGCGGGCCATCGCCGAATGGGGCACGCTGCACATCGCCGTGACCAATGCCGGCCTGCAGCGCGACGCGGCCATCACCGACATGACCCTTGAGCAGTGGAACAAGGTGCTGGACGTCAACCTGACCGGCCAGTTCCTGTGCCATCGGGCCGCGGTGCGCGAATTTCGCCGCCGCGGGGTGGATCCGGCCGTGTCGCGCGCGGCGGGCAAGATCATCTGCATGAGTTCAGTGCACCAGCGGATCCCCTGGGCCGGACACGCCAACTACGCCGCGTCCAAGGGCGGGGTGATGATGCTGATGCAGACCCTGGCCCAGGAGGTCGCGCCCGATCGGATCCGCGTCAACGCCATCGCGCCCGGCGCCATCCGCACGCCTATCAACCGCTCGGCCTGGGACACCCCCGAAGCCTATGCCGCCCTGATGGAACTGGCGCCCTATGGCCGGATCGGCGAGCCCGATGACGTCGCCCAGGCCGCCGTCTGGCTGGCCTCGGACGCGTCCGACTATGTCACCGGGACCACGCTGTTCGTCGACGGCGGGATGGCGCTCTATCCCGGCTTCGCACACGGGGGGTAGGGATCGTCCGTCGCGGCCGCGAGCGGGGTCGCAGCCTTCGATGATTGTCGTTGCGCCGCGAAAACCCGCGCCTGAACCTTGTCGCCGCGCGGCGAAGGGCTAAGACACGCGAGGGACGGCTCAGGCGCGGGTTCGGCGCCGCGACAAGTGATACGACGTGAACGCATGACACCCTTCGACCAGATCCGGACCGCCCTCTCGCAGCAAAGACCCTGGCGCGACGTGCGGGTGGCGGTCGCCGCCGCCGTGGTTCTGACCTTCGTCGTCGGCGCGCTGAGCCTGGTGGCCTGGCGGGGATCAAAGGCGCCCAAGCCGCCCGCCCTGACGGTGGCGATCGCGCCCGCGCCGTCGCCGCCGCCCGTCAAGCCGCCGCTGAAGCCCGAGGACTGGCGCGGCGACATCGACTATCGCGCCCTGGACGCCCGCCTGAAGACGATGATGACCGACAAGGCCATGGAAGGCCTGGCGGTCGCCGTGGTGGAGAACGGTCGCCTGTCGTTCGTGCGCGGCTATGGCGCCACCACGCCTGGGGGCGATGAAAAGATCGGGGCCAATACGGTCTTCCGCTGGGCCTCTCTGTCCAAGACCGTGGCCTCGACGCTCAGCGTCGTCCTGGCCGAGCACGGCGTTCTGTCGTTGAGCGATCCTCTGGGCAAGTTCAACACCAGCCTGCGCCTGCCGGGCGACGCCCAGAACACCCTGACGGTCGAACAGTTGCTGTCGCAGCGCACGGGCCTGCCGAAGAACGCCTATGACGGCTGGCTGGAGGGCGGCCGCGACCCCAAGCTGATCCGGGAAAGCCTGGCCAGCGTGCCTTTGATGTGCCCGCCCGGCGCCTGCCACAGCTATCAGAACATCGCCTATGACGCGATCCGCGAGGTGGTGGAGAGCGCCACCCACCAGCCCTACGCCGCCCAGGCGCGCGAGCGACTGTTCCTGCCGCTGGGCATGACCCAAACAACCCTGGGCCTGGACGGTTTGCGCGCCGCCAAGTCCTGGGCCCGGCCCACGCGCAATGGTCGCATGACGGTGGTGGACGAGGCCTATTACCGGGTGCCCGCCGCCGCCGGGGTCAATTCCAGCATTCTGGATCTGGCGGTGTGGATGCAGGCGCAGATGGGCCTGGCCCTGGCCGTCCTGCCGGACGCGGGCGTGGCCGACATCCAGCGTCCGCGCGTCAATACCGGCCGGCCCTATGGCGGCTCGCCGTTTGGCCGGGCGCTGGAAAAGCCCGGCTACGGCCTGGCGATGCGCAGCTTCACCTATGAGGGCCACAGGCTGGTCGGCCACAGCGGCGCGGTGAACGGCTACCGCTCGACCATGATGTTCGACCCGGTCACCAAGACCGGCATCGTCATGCTGTGGAACAGCGAGGGTAGCCTGCCCTTCCGGTTCCAGGGCGAGTTTTTCGACCGCGCCTATGGCCTGCCGGTCCATGACTGGCTGCAGATGAAGGGCGCCGCGGCCTTCGAGGCGCCCTGAGCCTCGGGTCGGCTATTTCCAGGCGTAGTTGAAGCTGACGCTGATCCGCTGCTCGTCGGCCTGGTTGGGCGTCACTTCATGGCGCAGCCAGCTTTCCCACAGCAGCACCGTGCCCGGCGCGGGCTGGACATAGACGAACGGCTGCAGGCCTTCCGGCGCGTCGGCCTCGCGGATGGGGGCGGCCATCATCATCGGCAGGCGCGGATCCTCGAACTTCAGGGCCGAGGCGCCGGGCGGGATGGTCACATAGACCGTGCCCGAGATGACGCTATGCGGATGGATATGGCCGCTGTGCTGGCCGCCGGGATCGAGGATGTTGATCCACAGACTGTCCATCACCAGCTTGCCGCCCGCCAGGTCAAAGCGCAGGTCCTTGGCGAACGCCACGACGTGCTTGTCGAGCTTCTTCTTCAAGTCGGCGAACAGGCTGTCGCGCTGGGGCAGGTCGTCCAGCGAGGCGTAGGAGGTGTAGCCGCCATAGCCCTTGTTCCGCGCCCAGGCCTGGCCGGCCTCGTCCTCCTCGGCCACGGCGATACAGGCGTCGTGCAGGTCGTCGATGAAGGCCTCGAAGCCCTTCTCGCCGGCGAGACTGGCTTGATAGAGCGGGGTGACGAAGAGCGAGCGCGTGGTCATGGGGGGCGAGGTAGCCACACGCGTTCGAGAAGTCAAAAACACTTTAGGGTTGTTTAACCTGACACTTTGAT
>JAHINZ010000042.1 GCA_018895795.1 Alphaproteobacteria bacterium | reverse complement strand
GCGGGCATGGCCCTGGTCGAGGGCCAGAGGGTGATCACCGGCCCCGACGCCTTCGCCACCTTCGAGATGGCCGACGACTCGCGGATGACCCTGCCGTCGAACACCAGCGTGCGCATCGACCGCATGCGGCAGATCATTCTCAACAACGCCCCGCAGCGCGTGTTTCAGATGGACCAGGGGCGCGGCACGATCTCGGCCACGCCCAACGCCACGCCCGGCGCAAAGTTCGAAGTGCGGACGCCTGTATCGATCTCGGCCGTCCGCGGCACCGAGTTCCGCGTCGGACAGGACCCGACCGGGGCCCATGCCCAGACCGAGGTGCTGAAGGGCGCCGTCGCGGTGGATCTGGCGTCGGCCGCGACCAGCGGCGGTCCGCCTGTTCCGGCCGGCTTCGGCGTCAGCGCCACGCCCGCCGGCGTCAGCCCGCCCGTCGCCCTGCTGCCCGCCCCCAAGCTGGGCGAAGGCGGCCAGCGCCAGGGCGACAAGGTGGTGCGCTTCAGCGTCGAGCCGGTAAGCGGCGCGGCCCTGTATCGCCTGGTCCTGTCGCGCGACGCCGGGTTCGTCGAAGTGTTCGCCGAGCAGGATCGACCGACCCCCGCCGCGGAGTTCGGCGAGATCGCCAACGGCACCTATTTCGTCCGCCTGACCGCCCTGGACGCCGGCGGGCTGGAGGGCATCCCCGCCGATTACAGCTTCGATCGCGACCTCGACGTTCTGGAGCCGGGCGCGCCGCCCAGCGCCCAGGTCTCGGGCAAGCACAGGAACTTCCTGTTCCGCTGGAGCGCGGCGGGCGACGGGGTGCGCAGCTATCGCTTCCAGCTGTTCGCCGGCCCCGATCCCGTATCCCCGATCATCGACCAGCCCGGCCTGTCCGACCCGCAGCTGACCCTTACCGACCTGCCCCCCGGAACCTATGGCTGGCGGGTGAGCGCGGTGCGGTTCAAGGGCGGGACCTTCGCGGAAAAGGTTGGTCCGATGCAGACGCTGCAGATCGGTCGCTAGCTCTTGAATTCGCCCTCACGACTGTTCAGCCAGGCCGCGGGCGCGCCTCGACGCCGATTGTTGAACTGGCTGCTGGTGGCGACCCTGACCAGCCTGGCCCTGGTCGGCCTGACCGCCAGCCCGCTGACCACGCGACTGGACAACATCCTCTATGACGCCCTGCAGCGGGCGTCGTCGCGGCCGGTCGATCCGTCGATCCTGATCGTCGAGGTCGATGAGCAAAGCCTGCGCGACATGGGAACCTGGCCCTGGTCCCGCACCGCCCACGCGCGAATGATCGACAGGCTGAGTCAGGCCGGCGCGAAGACCATCGTCTATGACGTGCTGTTCAGTCAGCCGGCCGCGAACCCCGGCGATGACGCGGCCCTGGCCCAGGCCATCACCCGGTCTGGCCGGGTCTATCTGCCGCAGTTCATCGAGCCCGGCGATACGGCGGGACCGCAACGCCTGGTCGCCCCGGTCCCCCAGATCGCCCAGGGCGCGGCGGGACTGGGCCTCGTGCATGTACTGTTCGACTCCGACGGGGTGGTGCGGCGCATGGCGCCGTTCGAGTCCCTGGGCCCCAACCTGACACCAGACCTGATGACGGTGGTCCATCGCGCCACCCGCGCGGCGGGGTCCGGTGATGTCACGCGGGCGGCGGACTCGACCCTGCTGATCCCCTTCGCCGGCGGGCCCGATCGCTTTCCCCGGGTGTCGTTCTCCAGCGTGCTGGCCGGCGACGTCGCCTCGGACTTGATCGCCGGCCGTACGGTCTTTGTCGGCATGACCGCGCCGGGTCTGGGCCCGGCCTTCCCGACCCCGGTGACGCCGGACGCCGCCAGCATGACCGGCGTGCAACTGCAGGCCAGCATCCTGGACGGATTGCGCCACGGCGCCATGGTCCGTTCCGCCGGTTTGATGAGCCGGATCGCCTTCGCCCTCAGCCTGCTCTGGCTGCTGCTGGCCGGCCTTGTGGTCCTGCCGCCACGCGCCAATCTGGTCCTGGTCGTCGGCCTGTCGAGCCTGGCCCTGGCCCTGAGCGCCGCCTTCTTCTGGCGCGCCCAGCTGTGGCTGTCCCCCGTGGCGACCATCATCGGTCTGGCGACGGTTTCTCTGGTCTGGGGCTGGGGCCAGTTGGGCCGGGTCAGCGACCTGCTGAGCCGCGAACTGCGACGCCTGCTGCCGGTCACCCATACGCGGCCGGCCGAGGGTTTCGAAAGCGACCTCGTCGCCCGCCAGGCCCTGAGCCTGGGCGCGGCGATCAATCGGATCGAGGACCTCCGGCGGTTCTCGGCCGACGCCCTGTTCAGCCTGCCGGACGCCACGGTGGTCCTGGACTCGCGGCGGTGGGTGATCGCCGCCAACGCCGCCGCCCAGACCCTGTTGCGCGGCGTCCCCATGCCGCTAGCCGGGAGCTCGGCGGCCAGCCTGCTCAATGCGCTGCATCCCCTGGGGCGGATCTTCGACGAGTTCTGGCCGCCGGAAGCCGAGCGGATCGCGCCCGTCGACCTGCATCTGAGCGACGGTCGCGCCTACCAGGCCCAGGCCGTGTTCCGCCGCGACGAGGCCGGCGAGAGCGCGGGATGGATCGTGCGCCTGGCCGACATCACCACCCTGACCGCCGCCATGCGTCAGCGCGAACAGGCGTTGCAATTGCTGACCCACGACATGCGCTCGCCCCAGACCTCGATCCTGGCTCTGCTGGCCACGACGCCGAATTTGCCGACCGAACTGTCCGAGCGGCTGGCCGCCTGCGCCCGCCGCACCCTGGCCCTGGCCGACGGCTTTGTGCAGTTGGCCCGCGCCGAGGTCACGCCGGTGGCCATGGAGCCGCTCGACCTGTGCGACGTGACCGTGGAGGCCGTCGACGAGCTGTGGCCGCAATGTCGCCAGCGCAATATCCAGATCGAGCAGGACGGCTGCGACACGCCCTTGATGGTGTTGGGGGATCGCGGCGTTCTGGCCCGCGCCCTGGTCAATCTGCTGGGCAACGCGGTCAAGTACAGTCCCGAAAATTCGCGGATCAAGGTCTCGGCCCGGGTCGCCCACGTCGAGGACCGGGCCTTCGTGGACATCTCGATCAGCGATCAGGGGCCGGGTCTGTCGCCCGAGGAGGCCGCCATGGCCTTCCGGGCCTTCCAGCGCTTCGACCGGCCCGGCTCAGAGGCCGCCGGCGGGGTCGGGTTGGGCCTGGCCTTCGTCGACGCCGCCGCGGCCCGGCACGGCGGCGGCGTGTTGTGCTCAAGCGCGCCGGGCGCCGGGGCGACCTTCACTCTGCGGCTTCCGGCCTATCGCCCGATCTAGAGCTGGGCGGCGGACAGCGAGCGCGCCAGGCTTTCAGCCAGGGTCTCCGCCTCGGCCCGGCCGCCCCGGACCGTGGCCCAGGCGACAGGTTTGCCCGTCGAGACCTCAAGAACCACCGCCGTGGCGGTCTGGGCTGGACCACGGCGAGACCAAAAATGCCGACGGATCGGGGCGCTGCGCCAGGTGGTTTCCTTGAAGGACGGACCGGCGACGCCGGAGACGCCGACGGTCGGCGCCGAAACGCCGACCCCGACCTGCAGCAGATAGGCCGCCGGCTGGGCGCCGGAAACATCGACGCCGTCCGCCGCGAGGCGTTTGAGAAGGCTGGTCTGGATCGCGGCCGCCAGCGCTGCATCGGAGGGCGCGGATGCGCCGCTCAGCGGCGCCAGGGCCCGCCCCCGCAGAGCCGACAGATTTCCCTCGTGAACCACGACGGGCGCGCTCGCGCAGCCGCCCATGAGAAGAACCGTCGTCAAGCTGATGACCAAGATGCGCACGTTGTCACTCCCCATCCCTGACCCAGGTTGAAACTAACCGCCGCGAAGCGCGCGGTCACCCGCCGATCACGGCCAATTGGGAAAGATCCGCCCCATGAGCCGCGACAAGCCCCAAAGCAGCGCCAGCCACAGAGCCAGAGCGGCGAGACCGGCGACCGCGAGCCGCGCCATCCGGGGTGTCTGAAGTCGCCGACCCGGCGCCAGACCCATACGGACCGCCAGATGCTGTAAGCGCGCCAAGGCCTTCACGGCGTTCAGGCGTCCACGTCGCCGCCCAGCAAGCCATAGGCCTGGTCGGTCAACGCCCATCGTCGGCTGAAGGGCCCATAGGGTAAATGCAGCAAACTCGCCCCTGCGGGATCGCCCGCCCCGGCGCAATAGGTGAAAAAGGCCCCGTCCAGCGCCTGCGCCATGGACGACGTCGGACGAAAGACGCCTTGTTTCTTGGCGATGTGGGCGACCACGACGTCGCGATGCGCCGCGCCGCCCAACTCAAACAACGCCTGGGTGATGTCTCGGACCAGCGGATTGAGAAT
>JAHINZ010000494.1 GCA_018895795.1 Alphaproteobacteria bacterium | reverse complement strand
GCCGACCGTGTTGGGGGCCATGTCAGACACCACCACGTCCGGCGCGCCGCCCAGCAGCTCGATCAGCTTGGGCGGACAGGCGGCGTCGGTGAAGTCCATCTCCAGGATATGGGCCGGCGAGACCGGATCGACAGGCAGCAGATCCACGCCGACCAGCTGGGTGACGCCGCGCTCCACGGCCATCTGCAACCAGCCGCCGGGCGCGCAACCCAGGTCGATGACCCGGGCGCCCTTCTTGAAGAACTGGAACTTGTCGTCGATCTCGCTGATCTTGAAGGCCGCGCGGCTGCGATAGCCCATGGCGCGGGCCTTGGCCGAGAACGGATCGTTGATCTGGCGCTCCAGCCAGGCCTGCTGCGAGGACGTGCGGCCGTAGGTCTTCTTCAGCCGGGCGGGCTTGGTGCGGCCCGCGTCTGTGCCGCCGGTCGGCGGTTTGACCATGCGCTTGCGGGGCGGTTCTTCATCGGTCATTCGGACACCGGGTTTGACTTGGACGCGCCGCCACGGCGTCGCCGACGCGGGCGGCGCTGCTGTTCGGACATCAGGGACATCAGGAGACCCTCTCTAAGCCCTCGATCGGCGACACGCACGCGCGAACATGGCCAAAGCTCTTGAACCGCCTGCAGAATCGCCGCGCCGGCCAAGACCAGATCGGCGCGATCCGATCCGATACAAGGTTCCAGCGCCCGTTCGGCGGCCGTCAGGCCCAGCAAACGGTCGACGGCGACCTCGCAATCGCTGCGCTGCATCCAAAGCCCATCGACGATATTGCGATCATAACGGGGCAGCCCCAGATGCAGGCCGGCCAGGCTGGTGATCGCGCCCGAGGTGCCGACCAGATGGGCCCGTCCGCTGGCGAAAATCTCCCGCATCGGCTCGGCGTGCGGAAAGGCCGCGATCCGCGCCTTGACGTCGTCGACCATGGCCCGGAACCAGATCGCGTCGCCGCGCTCGCCCTCCGGGAAGCGCTCGGCCAGGGTGACGACCCCGACCGGGATCGACAGCCAGGCCTTGATCGGCAGCTTCCAGGCGGCGAACTGACGCGGCTTGGCGTCCAGCCCCTCCCCCTTGAGGTCCACCCACGACAGCTCCGTGGATCCGCCGCCGACATCCACCACCAGGGCGGCGTCGGCCTCGCGATCGAACAGGCTCATACAGCCGGCCACCGACAGCTGAGCTTCTTCGCGCGGCGTGATGATCTGCAGGCGAAGGCCGGTTTCCTCGACGACCCGCTGCACGAACGCCGCCCCGTTGTCGGCGCCCCGGCAGGCCTGGGTGGCCACGGCCTTGACCCGCACCGCCTTACGCCGACGGATCTTCTCGGCGCAGACCTTCAGGGCCGCCATCGAGCGATCCATGGCCGCCTCGGACAGCACGCCGGTCTGAGACAGGCCCTCGCCCAGGCGCACGATGCGGGAATAGGCCTCGACGACGCGAAAGCCGCGCGGCGACGGCGTCGCCACCAGCAGGCGACAATTATTGGTGCCCAGGTCAAGCGCCGCATAGCACGACTGCTCGCCCGGCGGCCGCCGACGCCGCCCACTCTCCCCGTTGGCGGGGATGGGCGCGCCGGGCGCGCGCGGCGCCTCCGACATGGTTTTCCCACCTTGTCTCGCAGGCGCCGCAAATCACCGCGCCTCACTTCGACGCCGAGCATAGCAAGGCGGCGACCGCAGGCGGAAGCCTTGTTCTCCGCATCCGGAGTTCTGCGTTCAGGTTTCAGTCAGGAGGAGCTGCTATCCTTAACGCCATGAATTCGAGATTCGCCAAATTCGCGATCGGCCAGATCGTCAAACACCGGATCTTCCCGTTCCGGGGCGTGGTGTTCGACGTCGATCCGGTGTTCGCCAACACCGACGAGTGGTGGGAATCGATCCCCGAGGACATCCGGCCGATCAAGGACCAGCCGTTCTACCACCTGCTGGCCGAGAACGACGATAACACCTATGTCGCCTATGTCTCCGAGCAGAACCTGCTGGCCGACGAGACGGGCGAGCCGGTGCAGCACCCGCAGACCGCCGTGATCTTCGAGTCCTTCGATGACGGCGCCTACAAGCTTCGTCCCCGGATTTCGCATTAGACGAAACGTCTTCCCCCCGAACCGGTCAATCTCCGCAATATCCGGACGATACTTGCCGAGAGCGGGGCGTAACGTCGGCTTATGAGCGCAGACGGCTTTACCCCCTCGCCGCCGCCCGGAGCCCGGGCGGACTGGACCATCGACCAGAGCTGGGAAACCTATTCCCGGGCCGAGCACGATGTCTGGATCACGCTCTACGACCGCCAGACCGCCATGCTGCAGGGCCGGGCCTGCGACGCCTTCCTGCAAGGGCTCGACGCCCTGGACCTGCACCGTTCGGGCATTCCCGACTTCGGGCGCATCAATGAAGAGCTGCAGCGCCTGACGGGCTGGAGCGTGGTCGCCGTGCCGGGCCTCGTACCCGACGACGTGTTTTTCGACCACCTCGCCAACCGTCGCTTTCCGGCCGGCCAGTTCATCCGCAAGCCCGACGAGCTGGACTACCTGCAGGAACCCGACATCTTCCACGACGTGTTCGGCCATGTGCCGATGCTGACCGATCCGACATTCGCCGACTACATGCAGGCCTATGGCCGGGGCGGCCAGCGGGCCCTGGATCTGGGCCGACTGGCCAATCTGGCCCGCCTCTATTGGTACACGGTGGAGTTTGGCCTGATGCGCACCGACGCGGGCTTGCGGATCTATGGCGCGGGCATCGTCTCGTCGCGGGCCGAGTCGCTGTTCGCCCTGGACGATCCCTCCCCCAACCGCATCGGTTTCGATCTGGAGCGGGTGATGCGCACGCCCTATCGGATCGATGACTTCCAGCAGGCCTATGTGGTCATCGACTCGATCCAGACCCTGCAAGAGGTCACCCTGCAGGACTTCGCGCCGATCTATCAGCGCCTGGAGGGCGCCGACGACATCGGTATCGCCGAGATCCTGCCCGGCGACACCGTGTTCACCCGCGGCACCCAGGCCTATGCCAGGGCCGGCGGTCGACTGGCTTCCACGCCCGGCTGAGACTTCAGGCCAAACAGCCAGCACACCACCGGAATGCGACGCACGATCTCATAGGTCGCGAAACAGCCCACAAAGGTGCCGATGATCAGGATCAACGCCTCCAGGCCCTGCGGTAGACCCAGCTTGGCCAGGTTATGGGCCATGATGACGATCAGGGTCTGATGGACCAGATAGAACGGGAAGACGCCCAGGGTCAGGTAGCGCAGCGCCGGACCGCCCTTGTTCAGATGCTTGGCGCCGAACCCCAGGATGGCGACGATGGCGCACCAGGTGTCGCTGGCGAACACGAACCGCATGACCATCCGCAGGGCCTCGGGCGGGTTGGCGTCGTCGGCGCGATAGACCCAGACATAGGTCGCCCAGCCGGCCCAGGCCGCGACGGCCAGCCCCAGGGCGGGCCAGCGCACGGCGATGAAGCGCTGGCGCAGGGTCTCGGACTTGGCCAGGCCAAAGCCCAGCAGGAAGGCGCTGAACGAGACGGCGTGCACATAATGGTCGCCGATCAGGGCGTGGGTCTCACCGAACCGGGGATAGAGCAGAGCGCGCATCGCCCCCAGGAACAGGATCGGCCAGACGATCAGCCCCACGCCCTTCAGCGCGCGCTCGGCGCCGGCCTGGATGTGCTCACCGGCCTTGCGCCAGATCAGCAGGATCACGGCCAGGACCAGGACATAGAACAGCAGATAGGCGACGAACCACATGTGGTTCCAGGTCGGCGTGGTCAGGCACTTGCCGTCGGTCCCGCACCAGTGGCCCGAGGCCGTGACGTAGCGGAGCCAGAAATTGTCGACGGTCAGCGGGGTGCCGGGATGGGCCGCGATGTACTCGACGACCTGATAGTAGGATTGCGGCGGGACGATCACGACCATCGCGAACAGCAGCGGCGGCAAGAGCCGCTTGATCCGCGCCCAGGTCAGTTTTCCGACCGTGGTCTTGTCGGCCATGAACCGCGTGGCCGCCCCGGAGACCAGGAACAGCAGGGTCAGCCGCCAAGGATTGGTCAGCAGCATGAACGGCATCAGCGCAGCGACGGGATGGGGCGTCTTCACGTGGAAGTCCCACGGCACGTAGAACATGCCGACGTGGTACAGAATCAGTAGGAAGAACGCGCCGACGCGGATCCAGTCGAGATCGTAGCGGCGATCGGGAGATGAGGCGGTCGTGGTCATGAAGGGGCGCCCGGCTTGAAAAAGGATGCAAGGGTGGTGCCCCGCGGCGCCGCCGCCGGCCAAGAGCCCGGGGATCGACGGTCATTGGCTGGGACGAACGGAAAACCGATCGGGACGAGCGGCGCGTTTTTCGGGATGAGCGGCGAGGAGCTGCGTTCGATCCGGCACGCCTGGCTCCTGGGTGGGGGTCTGACCAGCGCCATCTGCCTGGTGAATGTCCTGAGCCTTCACCACGACGCGCCCCGGCTTGGCGCCCTCGCCCCGGCCGTCTGGGAAGCCAGCAGCGCCCTGGCCACCCTGGTGGTCTTCGCGATTCCCGCCGCGGTCGCCCTGTGGACGGCCCGCTCCTTGCCGCGCGGTTGGCAAGTCGCGGTGGCCCACCTAGGGGCGGTCGTCGCCTATTCCGCGCTGCATGTGGCCGGGTTCGTGGCGCTGCGAAAGCTCGCCTATCTGGGGCTCTTCCACGAACACTACGTGTTCGGCGATCTCTCCAGCGAATTCCCGTACGAGTTTCGCAAGGACATGATGTCCTACGGCCTGGCCTCGATCCTCTTCTATCTATCTCTGCGGCGGGGCCGGCAGCAGGCCGCTTCCCTGGTCGCGCCGGCTCTTCCAACGTTCGACATCCAGGACGGCGCGCGCCTGGTCCGGGTGCCGATCGACCAGATCCTGGCCGTGCGCTCGGCTGGCAACTATGTCGAGTTCGTGCTGGCCGACAGCCGCCGCCCTCTGATGCGCACGCCGCTGGCCGCGATCCAGTCCGACCTGTCCGAGCACGGCTTCGTGCGCAGCCACCGATCGTGGCTGGTCAACAAGGCCAAGGTCACAGGCCTGCGCCCCGAGGGGTCCGGCGACTATGCGGTGGAACTGGGTGACCTGGAGGCGCCGCTCTCGCGACGCTTCCCCGAGGCCTTAGCCACCTTGCGCGGCTAGAGCAGCAGACCCATCAGGATGTCGTCCTCGAAGTGACCGTCCGGATAGCGCCCACGCGCGATCTGCCGGCCTTCGTGCTGGAAGCCCAGGCGCTCATAGAGCCGGACCGCGCCGGGATTGCCCGCGCCCGCCGCCAGCTCGAGGCGCAGGATGGGGGGCTGCATCGCCCGGGCGTGCGCGATCAGGGCCGCGAACAGCCTCGACCCGATCCCCAGACCCTGGCGCTGGGAATGCACCGCGACGGTCAGGTTCGCCAGGACATGGGCGAACAGCGCCACGCCTTCGCGGCGCCCATGGATCTCGCCCCAGATCCCGCCGTCCGGACCGACGGCCACGAGGCTGACCGCCCCCGCGCCGCCTATCGCCTGTTCGACATAGTCCCGCGAGATCTCGTGGGGCGCCCGCGCCAGACCGCCCGGCGTGACGGCGGCGGCCCGATGCAGATCCAGAACGGCCTGGACATCATCGGGCGTCGCCGGTCGGATCGAAACGCCGCCGCTCACCCGACCCTCTGGAACGGATAGAAGTCGGCGCCCAGATCAAGGATGCCTGTCAGCTCATCGAGGGCCTCGCGGGTCTCGGTCAGCAAGGCGGGATCGGCCAGATCGGCCAGGGCCAGGCGATCGCGATAACGACGCGTGATCCAGTCGGCCAGCCGCGTGTGGAGGCTCGCATCGAACCGCTGAGCCGGGTTGGTCGCCGCAAGCTCGTCGGGCGTCAGCACCACCCGCAGCCGCAGACAGGCCGGTCCGCCGCCATTGCGCATGCTCTGGCGAACATCGACATACTCCACCCGGCCGATCGGCCCGTTGGACGCGGCCAGACTCTGCGCCACCGCATGGGCGCGGGGGTTGTCGCGAGTTTCGGCCGGGGCCAGCAGCACCAGACGATCCTCGCCGGGAACCACCAGCAGCTGCGAATTGAACAGATAGCTGGCCACCAGATCGGCCATCGGCAGGTCGGCTTCCGAGACCTCGACAAACACCGGCTCGAACAGGCCCTTGGCCGCCGCCCGGACCGAGGCCGCCATGCCGTCGCGATCCTCGAAGGCGCGCTCGTGAAAGAACAGGCAGTCGCGCGCACCGACACAGACGACGTCGTTGTGGAACGCCCCGCCATTGATCGCGGCTCGTCCCTGGCGGGGGAACACCGCGCGCGCCGCGCCGTGCCGACGCTCAACGGCTTCGAACGCCTCGCGGGTCTGGCGGGCGGGATAGAGACCGTCCCAATGCTCCCAGGCCTCGCGGCCCCAGACGAACATATTGACCCCCGGCGCGCCGTGCTCGGCGCTGAGCCGAACATGGTTGGCCGCGCCCTCATCGGCGAAGTGGGGCTGGGACGGCAGGGGCTCGTGCACGGCGAAGCGAGCGGTGTCGGGGAACAGTCGACGCAGGCTACGGGTCGTCTGCGGACCTTCCAGGCTGCGATGCAGATTGGTCAGCAGATTGGCGGGCGTGAAGTGGACGCG
>JAHINZ010000493.1 GCA_018895795.1 Alphaproteobacteria bacterium | reverse complement strand
TATGCCCTTCCCCGCCTCCCACCCCGCTCTTGAGCGGGCGCTTGCTGCTCAGGGTTATCTTGAGCCCACCCCCGTCCAGGCCGCCGTGCTGGAACCCGACGCCGAAGGCCGCGACCTGCTGGTCAGCGCCCAGACCGGCTCGGGCAAGACCGTGGCCTTCGGCCTGGCCGCCGCCACCACCCTGCTGGGCGACGCCGAAGTGTTCGGCAAGGCCGGCGCCCCGATGTGCCTGGTGATCGCCCCGACCCGCGAATTGGCCATCCAGGTCAATCGCGAGTTGGCCTGGCTCTATGCCGACGCCAAGGCCGTGGTGGTCAACTGCGTCGGCGGCATGGACGCGCGTCGCGAACAGCGCGCCCTGAACTTCGGCGCCCACATCGTGGTCGGCACCCCCGGCCGTCTGCGCGATCACATCGAGCGCGGCCATCTGGACCTGTCGGAGCTGAAGGTCGCCGTCCTCGACGAGGCCGACGAAATGCTCGACATGGGCTTCCGCGAGGACCTCGAATTCATCCTCGACGCCGCCCCCAAGGAGCGCCGCACCCTGCTGTTCTCGGCCACCCTGGCGCGCGAGATCGTGCAACTGGCCAAGAGCTATCAGAACGACGCCCTGCGCATCGACACCGTCGGCCGCAACGAGCCGCACCGCGATATCGAATATCGCGCCGTGCGGGTCGCGCCCAACGAGATCGAGCACGCGATCGTCAATCTGCTGCGCTATTTCGAAAGCCCCGGCGCGCTGGTGTTCTGCAACACCCGCGAAAGCGTCCGGGCCATGCACTCCAAGCTGCGCGAGCGCGGCTTCGCGGTGGTGGGCCTGTCGGGCGAGCTGTCGCAACGTGAACGCGCCGACGCCCTGCAAGCCCTGCGCGACGGTCACGCCCGCGTCTGCGTCGCCACCGACGTCGCCGCGCGCGGTCTGGACCTGCCCGATCTGGGCCTGGTCATCCACGCCGAACTGCCGGTCAATAAGGCCACCCTGCTGCACCGTTCGGGCCGCACCGGCCGGGCCGGCAAGAAGGGCGTCTCGGCCCTGGTCGTTCCCTACACCCGCCGTCGCAAGGCCGAACAGCTGCTGATGGCCGCCGGCGTCGAAGGCCACTGGGGCGGCGCCCCGACCGCCGACGAGATCCGCATCAAGGACACCGAGCGCCTGCTCGACGATCCGATCTTCGCCGAGGCCTCGACCGAGGAAGATACCGCCCTGGCCGAGGTGATGCTGGAAAAGCGCACGCCGCTGGAGCTGGCCTCGGCCCTGATCCGCACCCGCCGCGCCAAGCTGCCTGCTCCGGAAGAAATTTATGACGATCCGCGTCACGGCGCCGATCCGGGTCCGCGCAGCCGCGAGCCCCGCGAATTCGGCGGCGAACAACGCGACTTCGGCGGGGACCGCCCCGAGCGCGAGCCGCGCAGCGACATGAACGGCGCCGAGTGGTTCCGCCTCAACACCGGTCGCCGCAACAACGCCGACCCCAAGTGGCTGATCCCGCTGATCTGCCGCCTGGGCCACGTGACCAAGAGGGACATCGGCTCGATCCGGATCTTCGACTACGACACCAAGTTCGAGATCTCGGCCGAAGCCGCGGTGAAGTTCGGCGCGGCGGTGCAGGCCACCGTCCGTGACGACGTCGCCATCACCCCGACGGCCGCGCCCGCCGCCCGCGATAGCAGCGCTCCGCGCAAGGACTTCACGCCGCGTCCTCCCCGTGAAAATGGGCCCCGCGACAACGACGCCCCGCGCGAGTTCAAGCCCCGTCCGCCGCGCGACGAAGCACCCCGCTCGCCGCGCGCCAATGCGCCGGGCTCGCGCGACAGCACCCCGCGTCCGTCGGCCTATGGCGATGACGGCTTCAGCAACGCCAAGCCCTATGGTCGCGGCGAAGAGCCCAAGGGTGACTACAAGGCCCGTCCGGCCCGCGCCCCGGCCCCTCGCGATCGCGACAACGCCGCGCCGCGGGACTTCAAGCCGCGCACCGAGTTCAAGCGCGACGACGCGCCGCGCGATTTCAAGCCGCGCCCCCCGCGCGACGACGCCCCGCGGCCCTATTCGCCGCAGGACTCCGAAGCCGGCGCCAAGCGCGCCTACAAGCCGCGCACCGAGGGCCGCGACGCCCCGGCCCGCGACTTCAAGCCCAAGGGCGCGCCCAAGGCGTTCGGCGACGCCGGCCCCAAGGTCGCCTATGTGCCCAAGCCGCGCGGCGACGGACCGGCCAAGCCGTTCAAGGGCCCCAAGCCCTTCAAGGCCAAGAGCTTTGACGGCAAGCCGGCCGGTAAGCCGTTCAAGAAGAAGTAGTTTTGGGGTGGGGGCGGGTTCCACTCGCCCCCACCGGGCTGCTTCGCAGCCGTCCGCCCCCGTAGGGGGCGGATGATGCCGTCTTCCCCCTCCGGGGGAGGAGCGCGTCAGCGCGGAGGGGGCGAGCGACCGCCCGCCTCAGACCGCCTGGCCCGCGCTCCAGCCCGACGCCCAGGCCCACTGGAAGTTGAAGCCGCCCAGCCAGCCGGTGACGTCGACGACCTCGCCGATGAAATAGAGGCCCGGAACGTCCTTGGCCTGCATGGTCCGCGAGTCCAGATCGCGGGTGTCGACCCCGCCCAGGGTCACCTCGGCCGTGCGATAGCCTTCCGAACCCACCGGCTTGAAGGTCCAGGCATTGACCGCCGCCGCCAGCCGACCCAGCACCTTGTCCGAACAGTCGGCGATATTGCCCTGGGCGCCCTCGTCGTCGGAGACCACCTGGGCCACGCGCTGCGGCAGCAGGGTGGCCATCACGGTCGAGGCCGCCCGGCGCGGCGTGGCGGTGCGGGCGGTCTTCAGCACCGCCAGGGCGTCGACGCCCGGGGCCATGTCGACGCGGATCTCGTCGCCCTCGCGCCAATAGGACGAGATCTGCAGGATCGAGGGGCCCGACAGGCCCCGGTGGGTGAACAGCATGCCTTCCTGGAACCTGGTCTTGCCGTGGGCGACCACGGCGTCCAGGGCCACGCCGGCCAGCGGCGTCAGCCGCTCCAGCGTCTTGACCTCGAAGGTAAGGGGCACCAGGGCCGGGCGGGTCTCGACGACGCCGACCCCGAACTGCTTGGCGATCTCATAGCCCAGGCCCGTCGCGCCCATCTTGGGGATCGACTTGCCGCCGCAGGCCACCACCAGCGACGCGCACTGGACCGGGCCGCTGGACAGGGTCACCGCGAAGCCGTCCTCCGACCGGGCGACGTCCTCCAGCGTGGTCTCCAGGCGCAGTTGGACGCCCGCGGCGGACATCTCGTTCAGCAGCAAGGCGATGATCTGCTTGGCCGAGCCGTCGCAGAACAGCTGGCCCAGGGTCTTCTCATGGAAGGCGACGCCGTATTTCTGGACCAGGGCGATGAAGTCCTTGGGCGTGTAGCGGCGCAGGGCCGAGACGCAGAACTTGGGATTGGCCGACAGGAAATGGGCCGGCGCCGCGTGGATATTGGTGAAGTTGCAGCGACCGCCGCCGCTGATGCGGATCTTCTCGCCGGGCGCGCTGGCATGGTCGACCACCAGCACCGAGCGGCCGCGCTTGCCCGCCTCGATGGCGCACATCATGCCGGCCGCGCCGGCGCCGATCACTACAACGTCGAACTGTTCCAAGGTCATCCTTCACTTTCGGCGCCCGTTCGACAGGACCTGCCCCGGGAAGTCAATCAAACGCGGCATCGGCTCTTGAACCCGGGGCCGCCAGCCGCTACCAACCCGCCCCCACCCTGAAACCTGGTTGCGCCCATGACGTCCGTCGCCCCGCCGACGATCGGCATCGATTTTGGCACTACCAACACCGTCGTCTCGATGACGCACGGCGACGGTTCGGCGCGCCTGGTGCGCTTTCCCACCGACGCCGGCGACCTGTTCGCCTTCCGCTCGACCCTGAGCTTCCACGTCCTGCAGGGCCAAGGCGATCAGGCCAATGAGCGCGTGGTCGAGGCCGGACCCTGGGCGATCGAGGCCTATCTGGAAGATCCGCTGGAAACCCGGTTCATCCAGTCCTTCAAGAGCTTCGCGGCCAGCGCGGCCTTTACCGAGACCCGCATCCTCAACAAGCGCTACCAGTTCGAGGACCTGCTGGCCGCGTTCCTGTTGAAGCTGCGCGAACACGCCGGCGAGGCCATGGCTAACCTGCCGCTGCGGGTGGTGGTCGGCCGGCCGGTCACCTTCGCCGGCGGCAATCCCGACGAGGCCCTGGCGCTGCGCCGCTATGAAGCGGCCTTCGCCCGCCTGGGCTTCACCGACATCCGCTACGCCTATGAGCCGGTCGGCGCGGCCTTCTTCTTCGCCCGCCAGCTCAAGCAGGACGCCACCGTGCTGGTCGCCGACTTCGGCGGCGGCACCAGCGACTTCTCGCTGGTCCGGTTCGAGCGCGAGGCCGACGGCGCGTTGCGCTCGACGCCGCTCAGCCATTCCGGCGTCGGCGTGGCCGGCGACGCCTTCGACTACCGGATCATCGACCATCTGGTCTCGCCGGCCCTGGGCAAGGGCTCGCTGTACCGCGCCTTCGACAACCGCCTGCCGATCCCCCAGCGCTATTTCACCGCCTTCGCCCGCTGGGACCAGCTGGCCCTGCTGCGCGCCTCGCGGGACATGCGCGACATTCGCTCGCTGGAAAAGACGGCCCTGGAGCCCGACAAGATCCGCCGCCTGATCGAGGTGCTGGACGACAATCACGGCTACGCCCTCTATCGCGCGGTTTCGACGCTGAAGGAGGCCCTTTCGGCCAACGACCGCGCGACGTTCCGCTTCGAGGCCGGTTCGATCCTGATCGAGCAGGCGGTCGAACGCGCGACGTTCAACAGCTGGATCGCGCCGGAACTGGCCGCCATCGAAACGGCGGTCGACCAGGCCCTGGCCCGCGCCAATCTCGCCCCCGAGGCCGTCGATCGCGTGTTCCTGACCGGCGGCAGTTCATTCGTGCCGGCCGTGCGCGACATCTTCCAGCGCCGGTTCGCCGCCGACCGCATCGAAAGCGGCGGGGAGTTCGAGTCCATCGCCTCGGGCCTGGCCCTGATCGGCCGCGAGACCGACCTTGATCTCTGGACCCTCAAGGCCCCGGCAAGTCCAGCCGCCTGACGCCGTCAGACTAGAGCCCGATCACCGACCCGGCTGGTCTAGTTTGTCACGTGGACCGAATCTCGCATTGCACCTAACCTGATCGATGAGTGTTGCCAAACCGGGTTCGGGTTGAAGCAACGGCCGCCTCGAATCTTCGGTCAGGACGAAGCCTTTGCCGATTTCCTATCTCTCGGCCGCCCAGATCGCCGCCCTGCCCACGACGATCATTCATGATCTGTCGGCCACCAAGATCGCCACCCTGACCAGCACCCAGGTCGGGGCGCTCAACACCACGGCCGTCGCGGTGCTGGACGCCACCCAGGTGGACGCTCTTTCGGCCACGGCGGTCACAGGCCTTTCCGCCACCCAGATCCCCAGCTTCGGCGCGGGCGTGGCCTTCAACGCCGCCCAGTTGGCGGCGTTCAGCGGCGAACTGGTCGGCGCCCTGACCTCGACCCAGCTGGCCAGCCTGGACGCCGCCCGACTGGACGTGTTCAGCGCCACCCAGATCGGGGCCTTGTCGCCCACCAACTTCTCCAAACTCGTCGCCACCCAGATCGCGTCGCTGGAAGCCACCCAGCTGACGGGGCTGACGGCCAGTCAGATGGCCGGCTTGACCGCGACCGATGCGGCCGAGCTGTCCACCACCCAGGTCGCCATTCTCAGCGCGTCGCAGATCACCAGCCTGGACGCCGCCACCCTGGCCGCCTTCGTCAGCGCCCAGTTGGCGGTGTTGTCCGCCACCCAGATCAAGGGCCTTGGCGTCGCCCAGGTCGGCGCCCTGAGCCCGGCGCGACTGGACGGGCTCGACACCACCCAGATGGCCGCCCTGACCGCCACCCAGATCTCCGGCCTCAGCGGGGCCCATGTCGCGAGCCTGACCGACACCCAGGTCGGCGCCCTCACGGCCACCCAGCTGAGCGGCCTGACCGCCACCGGCCTGTCGACCCTGACGCCGACCCAGACGGCCGGCCTCAACGCCACCCAAGTGGCCGGCCTGACGACCACACAGGTTCAGGGCCTCAGCGCCGCCGACTTCGCCGAACTGTCGAGCACCCAGATCGCTGGGCTGTCGCCGACCCAGCTGGGCGCCTTGTCGACCACCAATATCAACGCCCTGACCACGACGCAGTTCGGCGCCCTGACCGCCACCCAGTTCGCCGGGCTGTCCGAAACGCAGCTTGGCGGCCTGACGGCGAGCGATTTCGCTGACTTCTCGGCGACCCAGATCGCCAGCCTGACCGCCTCCCAGATCGGCGGGCTGACGGCGAGCCATCTGTCCAGCCTCGACGCCACCCAGATCCAAGGCCTGTCGAGCACGCAGTTGAGCGGTCTCACCGCCAGCCAGCTGAGCGGGCTGAACGTCACCGATATCGGAGAGTTCTCGACCACCCAGGTCGGCGGCCTGACCGGCGCCCAGATCGGCGCGCTGTCGGTGACCAACCTGGCGGCGCTGGACACCGCGCAGCTGGGCGCCATCAGCACGACCGCCATCCGCGGGCTGTCGGCCTATCAGGTGCGCAAGCTGGACCTGAGCGCCTTCAACGATCTCAACAAGTCGCAGATCGGCGCCCTGACCACGGCCCAGATCTCGGCCTTGTCGACCACGGTGGTCGCCGGTCTGACGACGACCCAGATCGGCTATCTGGCGCCGACCCAGATTCCAGGCCTGACGGTCACCCAGTTGAACTGGCTTTCGACCACCAATGTCGCCGCCATGAGCCCGGCGCAGGTCGGCGCCTTCACGCCCGCCCAGGTCGATAGTCTTTAGGTCGCATGGGCGGGAAGGCCTCGGCCCTTTATGAGGGCGGGCGCCGCCCCTATCTCTAGGGCGTACGCCGACACCCCCTGCTCGTGAGACCCCCGATGCTCAAGTCGCTTCCGCTCGCCCTGGGCCTTGCCGCCTCGATCGCGTCGACGCCGGCGCTGGCCGACCCGCCCAAGCCCCTGGGCGCGTTGGGCCGCTGGACGCTGGATCTGCGCGCCTCGCGGTTCAACGAGGCCCTGACCGGCGACGCCCCGATCGCGGCCGAACTCGACGTGACCAAGGACGACGGCTCCGCCTTGGCCTGGACCCTGGTCGAGGAAGACCCTCAAGGCGTCGCCGCCATCCAGTTCGCCGACGCGCCGCTGAACGGCCAAGCCACTCGAGCGGTCGTCAATATGGTCCAGGTCAATATCAGCGTGACCCGCGACGGCGACCACGGCGTGGTGGTGATCACCGAGGGCGAGTCCGGGCGACGTCAGTCGATGAAGGTGTGGATGGCTGATCCCGACACCCTGAAGATCGAACAGGATGTCGACGGCCTGCCCGGTCCGCCCGATCAGGCCCTGACCTTCCGCCGGATCCTGTAGGTCAGCCTCTGGCCTTGTCGCTCAGCGTCGCAGCCAGGAACGCCACGAGCGCCTCGACCCGGGCCGGCCTCGGCCCGCCGGGCGGCGTGACCAGATGCAGGGCGATCGGCGGCGGGGTCCAGTCGGGCATCACCGCGTCCAGACGTCCGTCCGCCAGGGCCGCGCCGGCGATGAAGTCCGGCAGCACCGCCAGGCCCGCTCCGGCGATCAGGGCCGGCATCAAGGCGTCAGCGTTATTCACCCGCAGAGGGCCGGCCGGTCGCACCGAAGCCTCTTCGCCGGCCGCGTTGACGAACCGCCAGGTGTCCGGCGTGGGCAGATAGGCGTAGCCGAGGCAGCAGTGCTCGGCCAGGTGGCCCGGATGGGTCGGACGGCCCCGACGCGCCAGATAGGCCGGCGCGCCGACGACATAGCGCTTCACCGGCCTTAGACGGCGCGCGACCAGGGACGAGTCCGGCAAGGCCGCGATCCGCAGCGCCGCGTCGAAGCCCATGCCGATCAGATCGACCGTGGCGTCGCTGAGATGCAGATCGACCGAAACCTCGGGATAGGCGGCCAGGAAGTCCGGCAGGATCGGCGCGACGTCGGACAGGCCAAACGACATCGGCGCGGCCAAACGCACCAACCCCCTCGGCGCGGCCGACTGGGCCATGGCCGCGTTCTCGGCGTCTTCGCCCTGAACCAGCACCCGGGTCGCGGGCTCGACCAGGCTCTGGCCGGCGTCGGTCAGGGCCAGGCGGCGGGAGCTGCGATTGAACAACCGCGCGCCCAGCCGCGTTTCCAGACGGGTCACGGCCTTCGACACCGTCGCCTTGGACAAGCCAAGGTCGTCAGCGGCGCCGGCGAAGGAGCGCAGTTCCACCACCTTGGCGAAAATCGCCAGGCCCTCGAGATCCGGAAGTTTGCTCATTTTGGAAACAATGGGTTTCGATAGTTTCTATTTCGGTATCGATCCTGATCGCTATCTTCACCTCAAGCAAGCGACGCCGATCTCGGCGCCGAGGGAAACAAGGTTCAAGGCCATGATCGATCGCAGACCGTTCGACAGACTTGGCGGCGCCGACCACGGTTGGCTCAAGGCCAAGCATCACTTCTCGTTCGCCAGCTATTACGACCCCAAGAACATGAACTGGGGCGCCTTGCGGGTGTGGAACGACGACGAGATCGCCCCCAATACGGGCTTTCCGCCCCATCCCCACTCGGACATGGAAATCATCACCTATGTTCGCAGCGGCGCGATCACCCACCAGGACAATCTGGGCAATAAGGGCCGCACCGAAGCGGGCGACGTTCAGGTGATGAGCGCCGGGTCGGGCATCCGGCACTCGGAATATAATCTGGAAGGCGACACCACCCGCATCTTCCAGATCTGGATCGAGCCCAACCGCACGGGCGGCGCGCCGTCCTGGGGCGCCAAGCCCTTCCCCAAGGGCGACCGCTCCGGCAAGTTCGTGACCCTGGCCAGCGGCTTCGACAATGACGGCGATGTCCTGCCAATCCGCACCGACGCCCGCGTCCTGGGCGCCACCCTGAAGGCCGGCGAAAGCACGACCTATGATCTGGGCAAGACCCGCCACGCCTATCTGGTGCCGGCGGTCGGCTCGGTCACGGTCAACGGCGTCCAGCTGGACGCTCGCGACGGCGCGGCCATCACCGGCGAGGACGTGATCACCGTCACCGCCCTGAACGACGCCGAACTGGTTCTGGTCGACGCCGCCTAACGGCATCGATTTGTTCAATCTTCCGGCGGGGCGGAGCCCTAGGTCTCCCCTCGCCCCTTCCCCCGCCCCACGCAAAGGAGGCCATGATGGCCAAGGTTCTGGTTCTCTACTATTCGTCCTACGGCCACATCGAGACGATGGCAAACGCCGTCGCCGAGGGCGCACGCGCCGCGGGCGCGACCGTCGACATCAAGCGCGTGCCTGAAACCGCGCCGCTTGAAGTGGCCAAGAACGCCCATTTCAAGCTCGACCAGGACGCACCCATCGCCACCGTCGCCGAACTGGCCGAGTATGACGCGATCATCGTGGGCACGGGCACGCGCTTTGGTCGCATGACCTCGCAGATGGCCAGCTTCCTCGATCAGGCCGGCGGCCTGTGGGCCAAGGGCGCCCTGAACGGCAAGGTCGGCGGCGCCTTCACCTCCACCGCCAGCCAGCACGGCGGTCAGGAAACCACGCTGTTCTCGATCATCACCAATCTGCTGCATTTCGGCATGGTGATCGTCGGTCTGGACTACGGCCACGCCGGCCAGATGACCCTGGATGAAGTCACCGGCGGCACGCCCTACGGCGCCAGCACCATCGCCGGCGGCGACGGTTCGCGTCTGCCCAGCGAGAACGAACTGACCGGCGCCCGTTATCAGGGCCGCAAGATCGCCGAAACCGCGATCAAGCTGCACGGCTAAGCGTTCCGCCGTCCGCGCCCCCCCCGGTTGGACGGCGACGATCCGCCCCGAGGCCTTGCGGCTTCGGGGCGGTTTTCGTTTGCGATCAGTGCGCCGGATCGAAGTCCGGCGCCTGGGTCCGCACATAGGCCTCCCATTCGGCCCGCGAATGGAAGTCCAGACCTTTGTCCCAGGCCGCGCCCATATAGTAGACGAACGGCTTGCCGGGCTGGACCCGGATCAGGACCAGATAGTTGTCGGCGTCCTGTCGGACCTCGACCACCGACTGGGGGTCCACCAGCAGGGCGACGCCCATCGTGCCCTTGTCCGGGTCGGTCGGCTCCCAGTACGACACCCGCCCCGGCGCCAGATCCTTGACGAAGACGCCCGTTCCATTGGGCCCCTTGCGCTTGGCGATCCCGACGCCGACCACCAGCGGCGCGGCGGTGTCGGAGCTGACCGTCGAGACCATCCGCGTGAAATTGGTGCCCATCGGCAGGGTGAAGGTGCGGGTCTCCCAGACCTTGCGGCCCACATCGACGGGCCAGGGCGCGTAATCGACCTTGAACGACGCCACATCGGGCCCGTTCTTCAGGATCGCGTACGATTTCCAGTTCCGCGACACCCACAGCTTGTTGTCCTGCCAGACGCCCAGGCCGCCGGCCCCGCGGGAGGTGTCGACATTGTAGAAATCCAGGCCCTCGCCGTGGAAATCATGCTGCTGGCCGGTCTTCAGTTGCCGCTCCATGAACGGCCAGCGCACCCGCTTGCCCCAGGCGTCGACGCCCGAGGTCGACGGCGGCTCATAGGCCTGCAGGGCCGGGCCATAGATGCGGTGGGCGGTGCGATCGTTCTCCCAGAGAATGTCGTCGAAGCGATAGGGCGCATAGACGACGGTGGCGCGGGGCTTCTGGTCCTCGGCGTCGGGCCTTTCCATCTGGAAGGACAGTTTGGGCGGGACCGGCGCGCTCTGGGCCGCCGCCGCCAGCGGCTGGGCCAGCAGCCCCACCATCGCCAGACACAGATATCTCGACATTCTTCGCTCCTGGGGTCGCGGCGGCGGGGTCAATGGAGGTGATCGGCGAACCGCGCCAGCGCCGCCCGGGCGCACTGGTCGGCGATGTCGTGGGGCGCATCGGCGACCGCCAGGCCGCCCACCAGTCGGTCGCCGACATGCAGCGGCAGAGAGCCGCCGTGCGGGTTGAGCCGTTCAGGCTCGGCGGCGATGCGGGCGGCGAAGGCGGCGTCGGTCTTTGCGCGCGGCTCCATGGCGCCGCCGGGCGCGTCGAACAGGGCGGCGGTCGCGGCCTTGCGCGGCGCGGCCACCGGCGGCTTGACGCTGTCGGGGTGGCGCAGGATCACCAGGGCGAGGCCCTGGGCGTCGACCACGCTGGCGCTGGCCGGATAACCGCGCGCCGCGCAGACCTCAAGGGCCGCGCGGGCCAGATCGATCGCCAGGGGAAGGGTCAGGTCGGGTGTCGTCGGCTTTGCTACCGGTGTCATCGCCAGGGCGAGTCCGAACGCGATCAGGGCCGACATGGCGCTTCCTCCCAGAAGTCTCGCGGTCTGGATGCGCGAGTCCGCGCCGGATCGCCAGTAAAAACGAACCGGAGCCGCCGCCGCGCCGTCGAGCGCCGCGGCGACTCCTGGCCCCTAGCGGCCCGCGACGATGGCGATGGTGATCGTTGAACCGTCAGGGCCGGGCGCGGTCCAGCTGTCGCCGACCTTCTTCTCGACCGTCGGGCTGCAGCTGGGGGCCATGCCGGCCGGCGGCGCGGGGTCGGTCTGGGCGAGGCAGGTCTTGCCGTCCGCGACCGTCCAGTGCCCCTTCATGGTCGATCCGTCAGGACCTTGGGTCGTGTAGGTTCCGTTGGCGTCGACGTACATCTTGGCCACCGCGCCATTGGGATAGGTGATCGCGACGGTGTTGCCGTAGGCGCCGGCCATCGGATCGGCGAGCGCCGCGCCGGTGATCCCGAGGGCCAGGACGCCCGCCATCATCAAGGTCCGCATGTGTTTTCTCCCATTTTCAGTCGCCCCATCTGCGTGGGGACGGCGAGAGCTTAACCATGCCGCGCGGCAAATCGATAACAATGTTCTCGAAAACAAAAAGGGCGGCCGCCGGATCGGCGGCCGCCCTTGATGGCGGACGGGGTCAGAGACCTATTTGTTGGCCAAGGCCGCCTGGGCCGCCGCCAGACGGGCGATCGGCACGCGATAGGGCGAGCACGACACATAGTCGAGGCCGACGCTTTCGCAGAAGGCGATCGAGGCGGGATCGCCGCCATGCTCGCCGCAGATGCCCATCTTGATGCCCGGGCGCGCCGCGCGACCGCGTTCGGCGGCGATGCGGATCAGGTCGCCGACACCTTCCTGGTCGAGACTGACGAAGGGGTCCTTGTCGAAAATGCCCTTGTCAATATAGGCGGCCAGGAACTTGCCGGCGTCGTCGCGGCTGATGCCGAACGTCGTCTGGGTCAGGTCGTTGGTGCCGAAGCTGAAGAACTCGGCGTTGGCGGCCAGGTCGCCGGCCCGCAGGGCGGCGCGCGGCAGCTCGATCATCGTGCCGACCGTATATTCGATCGTGATGCCCTGCTCTTCCAGCACCGCCTTGGCGGTGCGGTCGGTCAGGTCGCGGAGATATTTCATCTCCTCGCCCTTGGCGACCAGCGGGTGCATGATCTCGGGGATCGGCGCGGTCTTGCCCGACTTGGCGATATCGCAGGCGGCCTCGATGATCGCCCGCACCTGCATCTCGTAGATCTCGGGATAGGACACGCCCAGCCGGCAGCCGCGATGGCCCAGCATCGGGTTGGTCTCGTGCAACTCCTTGGCCCGGCGCATCAGCTTGCCGGCGTCCAGACCCGTGGCCTTGGCCACCGCTTCGACGTCTTCCTCGGTGTGCGGCAGGAACTCGTGCAGCGGCGGGTCGAGCAGGCGGATGGTGACCGGCAGGCCTTCCATGATCGTGAACAGCTCGACGAAGTCGGCCTTCTGGAAGGGGGCGATCTTGGCCAGGGCCGCGCGGCGACCCTTCTCGTCGTCGGCCAGGATCATTTCGCGCACGGCGGCGATCCGGGTGTCGTCGAAGAACATGTGCTCGGTGCGGCACAGACCGATGCCCTCGGCGCCGAACCCGCGGGCGGTCTTGGCGTCCAGCGGCGTCTCGGCGTTGGCGCGCACCTTCAGGCGACGCACCTCGTCGGCCCAGCCCATCAGTGTGGCGAAGTCGCCGGTCAGCTCGGGCTCGATCATCTTGGGCGAACCCATCAGGATCTCGCCGGTCGAGCCGTCGATGGTGATGATCTCGCCGGCCTTGAACTCGCGACCGCGAACCCGGAACAGGCCTTCCTTGGGGAAGATCCCGACCTCGCCGGCGCCCGAGACGCAGGCCCGGCCCATGCCGCGCGCCACGACGGCGGCGTGGCTGGTCATGCCGCCGCGGGCGGTGATGATGCCGCGCGCCGCGTGCATGCCGTGGATGTCCTCGGGCGAGGTTTCCTCGCGCACCAGGATAACGCTCTCACCGGCGGCGGCGGCCTTTTCGGCGGCGTCGCTGTCAAAGACGATCTTGCCGGTCGCCGCGCCGGGCGAGGCGGGCAGGCCCGTGGCGATCACGTCGCGATGTGCCGACGGATCGATGGTCGGATGCAGCAGCTGGTCCAGCGAGCCCGGCTCGACCCGGCCGATGGCCTCGGTCTTGGAGATCACGCCCTCGGCCGCCATGTCGACGGCGATCTTCAGCGCCGCCTTGGCGGTGCGTTTGCCGTTGCGGGTCTGCAGCATGTAGAGCACGCCCTGCTCGACCGTGAACTCGATGTCCTGCATGTCGCGATAGTGGCGCTCCAGCGTCTCGACCACCGACTTGAACTGGGCGAACACCACGGGCATCGCCTCTTCCATCGACGGCGTGCTGTCGCCCATCTCCTCGCGGGCGATCTTGGTCAGGGACTGCGGCGTGCGGATGCCGGCCACCACGTCCTCGCCCTGGGCGTTGATCAGGAACTCGCCATAGAGGCGGTTGTCGCCATTGGACGGATTGCGCGTGAACGCCACGCCGGTGGCCGAGGTCTCGCCCATATTGCCAAACACCATCGACTGGATGTTGACGGCGGTGCCCCAGGCCTCGGGGATGTCGTGCATGCGGCGATAGAACTTGGCCCGGTCGTTCATCCAGCTGGCGAACACGGCGCCGACCGCGCCCCACAGCTGCTCCTGGGCGTCCTGCGGGAACGGCTTGCCCAGTTGGTCCTGAACGGCGGCCTTGTAGTCCTTGATCACCGCGGCCCAGTGGTCGGCGGTGAGGCCGGTGTCGACATGGACGTCCAGGCGATCCTTGTGGTCGTCGAGGATCTCCTCGAACATGTGATGCTCCAGATCGAGCACGACGTTCGAGTACATCTGGATGAAGCGGCGATAGCTGTCATAGGCGAAGCGTCGGTCGCCCGACAGCCTGGCCAGGCCTTCGACGGTCTCGTCGTTGAGGCCCAGGTTCAGGACGGTGTCCATCATGCCCGGCATCGAGGCGCGGGCGCCCGAGCGCACCGAAACCAGCAGCGGATTGGCCACGTCACCGAACTTTTTGCCCGTCAGGCCCTCGACCGTGGCCAGGCCGGTATTGACCTGCTCGACCAGCTCGGCCGGGTACTGCTTGCCGTTGGCGTAATAGTGGACGCAGGCCTCGGTGGTCACCGTGAAGCCCGGCGGCACCGGCAGGCCCAGCGACGACATCTCGGCCAGGTTGGCGCCCTTGCCCCCCAACAGGTTCTTCATCGAGGCGTCGCCATCGGCGCCGCCCCCTCCGAACGAATAGACCCAACGGGACTTGGTCAGCGTCTCAACCGGCATTTTGAGTTCACCCTGCGATAAGTGAAAGAGGCGGCGATCTTCTGTGTGATCGTCTCACCTTTGGACAAAGCTTGGAACGGTGATCCCGCACTGCAATATCCGGGGCGTTCACTAGCACTTTGGTCAAGAACGCGTCCACCGGCGCTTTGCGTTCCATGCCGAAGACCCGAAATTTGGCAAATATTTCCAATGACAACGTTGTCGCGACTTAGTTCGGATACGGAGGGAGCCAATCTGGCGAATGAGGAACTTGTCCATCGCCCGGCGCTCGCGATTCCCAGCCTGTTCGAGCCTCGCCAGCATGTCGGGTGGACCCTGGCTTCGCCCTCTCCTATGGTGACGCTGGATCGACCCCGTCATCGAAACCCTAGGAGTTCTGTTCTGTCCGGGTCGCCGCCACGATCCCTCTCCGCTCCCAAAGCGCTCCTGTTGCGGCTCTATGGCGAGAAGCGCGCCAACCTCACGCGTTTTTTCGCGGCGCGCCTTCGCTCGACCGCGGAAGCCGAGGATCTGGTCCAGGATTTGTATCTGAAACTTCAGGCGCTCGGCGACATCGAGACCCGCGATGATGGATCGGGGCTGCTGTTTCACATGGCCAATAATCTGATGCTGGACCACCTGCGCAGTCAGGCGCGCTCCAGCGCCCGCGACGCGCGTTGGTTTGACGCGAAAACCACGGCGATCGCCGGCGCCCCGATCGCCGACGAGCCGTCGGCCGAGGATGTCGTGAACGGCCGGCAGCGCCTCGCCGCCTTGATGAGAACGCTTGGAACCCTGCCGCCCAAAACCGCACAGGCCTTTTCGCTTCACAAGCTGGAGGGGCTGAGTCATGCGGAAACGGCGGCGGCGATGGGCATCAGCCGCAGCGCGGTTGAGAAACACATCAGTACAGCCTTGAAGGCGCTGATGGTCAGCTCAAGATGACGAATATTCACCTCTCACGCGTAAAATTTGGAGGGCGCGCTCTTTTGGCGACGTCTCCCTTATATCGGGCGGTGAGCAGCGTCGGGATAAGGCGGCATGATTCGCACTGATAACGACATGGATGCCGCCATAGACTGGCTGGTGCGGCTTCAGAGTCCGTCCGTCACCCAGGACGACTGGGCTGAGTTCGACGCCTGGCTGTCCAGTTCAGCCGAACACGCCAAGGTCTATGACCGGGTTCTCGCCTTTGATCAGGAATTTGGCCTTCTGGCCGGGCCGGACGCGCACGACCGTTTGGCCGACGCTCCGCAAACCGGCGCGATACTCGCGTTTAAGCGCCGACGCCGAACAGGCCTTTGGTGGTCCGCGGGCGCCCTGGCGGCGGCCTTTGTGGCCGGCGCCATTCTGCTTCCACGCTACGGTCCGGGCGCGACCCAGGAGACCGTCTACGTCACCGGCGTCGGGGAGCGAAAGTCCATCGCGCTGGAAGACGGCACACGGATCGATCTGAACGCCGCCTCGCGAATCGCCGTTCGCTTCAGACACGGCGAGCGACACGTCTCGATGGGCGACGCCCAGGCCTATTTCGACGTCGCCAAGGACGCCAGGCGCCCGTTCGTGATCGACGCCGGCGAAACCCAAGTCCGCGTGGTCGGGACAGCGTTCGATGTTCGCCACCGCGACGGCGCGGTCGCCGTGGCCGTGCAGCGTGGTCTTGTCGAGGTCCGCCCGAACCAGGATCGCCAGGCTGAAACTTTTCGCCTGACCCCGGGCCAGGCGCTTTCCCATGTCGAAGGCCGTACCGACGCTCGGGTCGTCAAGGTGTCGAGCGACGAAATCCTCGGCTGGCGCGAAGGTCGCTTGATCTATCGCGATCAACCGCTGTCGGTGATCGCCGCGGACATGAACCGGCTTTTCGACCGCCCGACTAAACTTGGCGACGCACAGGCGGCGAACCTACGACTTTCCGGTGTGTTGATCGTGGATCGACAGGATGCGATGGTCGCGCGCCTGTCTGTTCTGCTTCCGGTTCGAACGACGACGACCGCCAAAGCCGTAACGATATGGGCGCGCTAGAGCTTTGTCGCCAGGAACAGGATCGTTCTATCGACGAAGCGACAGCTCTCGTGTCTAGAGCTGGAGCGCATGATCTCGACCGCTGCCCCCCCATTTCTGTATCGGTTTGGACTAGGGCTTGGGTCTGATTTCGGCGCCGCCGGCCGCACGCCGGTCGTTCTGCTCACCCTGGCCCTGTCCCTGGGCCTGACGGCCAGGGCGTCCGCCGCGCCCGCGCCGCTCTATCAGATCAACATCGCCGCCAAGGCCCGGTCCGAAGCCTTGATCGACCTGGGCGTTCAGGCCCGCCTGACTCTGGGCGGCGTTCAGGCCTGCGCCGGCAAGGCCCCCGCCTTGTCGGGCGCCATGACCCTGAACCAGGCCTTGAGCAAGCTCACGGCGGGCGCCTGCCAGTTCGAGATCCGGGACCGCTCCACGGTGATCATCACCCCGCTCCGGCAGCCTTCGCCGCCGGCCAAGCCGGTCCCCACGGCGCGTGACCCCGCCACCCTGGAGCCGGTGGTCGTCACGGCCACGAAGCGTCGCGCCAAATTGAGCGCCGCGGCGGGCGGCATCAGCGTCATCGGCGCCAACCGGCTGATCGAAACCGGCGCGGTCAACACCACCGGCATTTCCCAGCAGACCGCGGGCTTTTTCACCACCAATCTGGGGGCGGCGCGCAACAAGATCATGCTGCGCGGCCTGTCGGACGGCGCGTTCACCGGTCGCACCCAACAGACCGTCGCCACCTATCTCGACAATTTGCCGCTCACCTATAACGCCCCCGATCCAGACCTGAGGCTGATCGACGTCGAGCGGATCGAGGTGTTGCGCGGACCGCAAGGTTCGCTCTATGGAAGCGGCTCGCTCAGCGGCGTCTACAGGATCGTCACGCGCAAGCCCGACCTGGCGACCGCGTCGGGCCTGGCCCTGGCCAGTATCGCGTCGACCGAATCCGGCTCGGCCAGCCAGAAACTGGAAGCCGTGGTCAACCTCCCGCTGGTCCGGGATCGCTCCGCCTTGCGGCTGTCTCTGTATAGCGACACGGACGGGGGCTATGTGGATGACGTCAATCTGCGCCTCTCCAACGTCGATCGCACGACGCTGCGCGGTGGCCGCGCGGCCCTGACCGTCAGGCTGAACGAGACCTGGTCGGTCAACGTCTCGGGCGTCGAGCAGGACCTGCGATCGACCGACACCCAGTACACGACACCGGGCCTGGCCGGCATGAGCCGCGCCAACCGGGTGCGCGAGACCCATCAGAACCGGTTTGGTCAGAATGCGATCGTTCTGACCGGCGATGGCCCGTGGGGACAGTTCCAGTCTTCGACCGGCTATGTGAACCATCGGTTCGCCAGCCGCTTCGACGCCACCGCCGCCCTCTCCGCCGACAGCGACACCGCCCTGGAACTGGGCCTCTTCGATGAGACCAGCCACATCAGAATGCTGGCTCAGGATGCGGTGTTCTCCTCACCCGAGACCCGGCGCCTGGTCTGGCTGGTGGGTCTCTACGGCCTCGTGTCGCAGGAGGACAGCACTGGTGAACTGCGCGACCGCACCGCCAACAACCCGTCGCGGCTACGCTATCGAGAAGCCCGCCGCGACCGACGGCATGAAACGGCGATCTATACCGAGCTGACCCAGGATCTTGGCCGGGGTTGGAAGGTCAGCCTGGGCGGTCGGGCGTTCAGCACCACCGTGCACACCGTCTCGCAGGTGAAATCGGTCAATCCGCGCATGCTCGATCGCCAGCAGACCTTTAAGGGCGTCTCCCCCAAGCTGACCCTGCAACGCGCCTTCGGCGACACGGGGATGCTGTACATCCTGACCTCGCAAGGATTCCGATCCGGCGGGTTCAATTCGGGCGGCATCGCAACGCCGATCGCCGCGCGAACCGCGTTCAAGCCCGACCACCTGCGCAATTACGAGATCGGAGCCAGCGCCGAGCCGTTCCGCGGCCGCATGACCGTGCGCGCCGCCCTGTTTCACGATGTCTGGGCCGACATTCAGACCGACCAGTATCTGTCCTCCGGGCTCTCCTATACCGCCAATGTCGGCGATGGCCGCAATACGGGGCTGGAGCTCGAGACCGTCATGCGCCCCACGGCGCGTCTCACCGTATCGGCGAACGCCCTCTTCAACCGCCCGCGCCTGACCAAGGTAGACCCAAACTTCGCCTCGGCGGCCCAGAGCGCCCTGCCCGGCGTGCCGGATCTGTCGGCCGGTCTGCTGATCCGGCACGAGACGCCGCTGCCCCGCGACACCGTCCTGATCGTCACGGCGCAACTGGGCTATATCGGCCGCTCGCGGCTGACCTTCGACCGCCGCTACTCGCCCTCCATGGGGGACTATGTCACCGGCCGGCTGGGCGCCGAGGTGATCGCCGGCGACTGGCGGATCGCGGCGGCGGTCACCAATCCGACCAATAGCTCCAGCGACACCTTGGCCTACGGCAACCCCTTCAGCTTCGGCCAGGTGCGTCAGGTCACGCCCGTGCGCCCGAGGACCTGGAGCCTGGATATCTCCCGCGCGTTTTAGAGTGGTTCCCGCACGGATCGATTTTTATTGTGGCGGCTTCACCGCGGCGCCGTCTTACCAATGACGGGCAAGCCACGGTTAGGTTTGGCCGGCTCTGGGGAAGTCGGAATGCCTGTGCTGTCGGGACTGGTCTGCGCGCATAACGAGGAAGATCGGATCGCCGAATGCCTGGCGCGCCTGGCCTTCTGTGACGAAATCGTCGTTGTCGCGGACCGCTGCACCGATCGAACCGAGGCCATCGCCAGGCAGATGGGGGCTCGGGTGATCTCGGGAATCTTTCCTGTCGAGGGCCTCAGAAAGACGGCGGGGGTCGCGGCCTGCCGAGGTGAATGGATTCTCGAGCTGGATGCTGACGAGGCCATTCCGCCGGCGCTCGCCGACGAAGTTCGCCACACCATCGACGCCGCTTCGGGGGGAGATTGGTATCAGGTGCCTGTGGATAATTTCGTCGGCGAGCGACTCGTCCGTCATGGATGGGGTGGTTCGTTCGGCGCCGCGTCGGTGGCGCGCCTTTTCCGCAAGGGCGTGAAGACGTGGAAGAGCGAACGCGTGCATCCCGGCACCAGTTTCACCGGGGTGTTTGGCGGACGACTCACCCATCCGATCCTGCACAAGGTCGATGACGACATCGCCGACATGGTCCAGCGCCTCAATCGCTATACCGCGCTGCGCGGCCAGGACCTGGCCGACTCCGGCAAGATCAAGAGCCTGTGGAACGACCTGTTCCGGGGCGTGCGCCGGTTCTTCAAATGCTATGTCTCGCGCAAGGGCTATCGTGAAGGCGATATGGGTTTCCTGATCGCCATCATGGCCGGACTCTATCCGTTGTTGTCGAACCTGCGGGCGCGCGAAATCCTCTATTTGGCCGCGCACGAAGCGCGTCGGCGCGACAGCGGATGCGTGGTCGGCCTCGGCCCGGATCAAAAGGCGGTCAGACTGGGCCAATCGGGTTAAACACCGACCGAATGTTGCTCTATCGGACCCTGATCTCCGTCCTGCTCGACTCCGAACTGGGCCGCTGGAGCGCGCGGGGCAAGGCGCCCGTGTTCTGGTGGCGGGACGATGACGCGCGCCGACCCGGACCGGCCCTGAACCGTCTGCTGCGCCTTTCGGAGCGGTTCGAGGCGCCCCTGACCCTGGCCGTCGTGCCCGATGGCGACATCGCCGCCCTGGTCGCGGCCTGCGCGACCACCCCGGACGTCGAGCTGGCGATCCACGGCTTCCGCCACGAAAACCGCGCGCCCGAGGGCCTGCCTTCGGGTGAGGTCCATGACGGGGACAGCCTGGACGAGGTCACCGCCGAGCTCACCGCGGCGATCGCGGCCTTCGCGCAAGCGGGCCTCAAGCCCGAGCTCTTCGTACCGCCGTGGAACAACGCCCACCCCACGCTCAACGCCGCCCTGGCGCACCATGGCCTGGCGGTCTCACGCTATGGCCAGGCGCGCGCGCCCGAGGCGTCGCCGCCGCGTGTGGACGCCCATCTGGACCTGATGCGCTGGAAGCCCACGGCCCGCTTTCGCGGCGGCGTGCGCGTTCTGCTGCGGGCCCGGCGCCTGCTGGCCGAGCGCCGCCTTGGCGGTCAATGGGACCAGCCGATCGGCCTGCTGACCCATCACCTGGATCACGACGAGCCGACCTGGACGTTTCTCGAGGCGTTCCTGTCGCGGATCACCCCGGTGAGCCGGCGGGGTTTTTGACCACTCACCCATAACTCGTCATCCCGCGACTTGTTCGCGGGACCCATGGTTGAGCTTCGAGGGCGGAGGGCCGCCTGCTCCGCACTTGCGGCGGACAAATAGGTCCCGCGAACAAGTCGCGGGATGACGACCATAGATTAGAGCTCGAAAGCGCCCCTACCCCCCCACCAACCCGAAGTCGGCCACCCGGCCCATGGCGTCGCGGACGGCGGCCAGGGTCTTGAGGCGGTTGTCGCGTTCGGCCGGAACCTCGGAATTGACGAACACGCCGTCGAGGAAGGCGTCGACCGGGCCGCGCAGGCCGGCCAGTTCGCGCATCGCGTCGGTATAGTCTTCATTGGCCACAGCGGCCGCCAAGGTCGGCTCGACCAGGCGCAGGGCGTCGTACAGGGCCGCTTCCGGCGCCGAGGCGTCGTCCAGTAGGCCGCGTTCGCCTTCGGCCTTCCAGCCCTTCTTCTCCTCGGCCTTGAGAATGTTGGAGGCGCGCTTGTAGCCGGCCAGCAGGTTTTTGCCGTCGTCGGTCTTCAGGAACCCGTCCAGCGCCTCGACCCGGGCGACGATGCGCACCAGATCGTCATCGCCGAGCGCGAACACGGCGTCGACGAGATCGTGGCGCTTGCCTTGATCCTTGAGGGTCACCTTCAGGCGGTCGGCGAAGAACTCCAACAGTTGTATCGAAATAGAAAGCCAGTCAG
>JAHINZ010000492.1 GCA_018895795.1 Alphaproteobacteria bacterium | reverse complement strand
CTGAAGATGAAGTCCTTGTTGAAGCCCCAATACCAACCCGCGTCGGCTTCGGTCTTCAGGTACTTCACGTCGCCGCCGAAGCCCGCCAGATCCTGGTTGAGGTCGGCGAACCAACCGCGCGTCGGCTGGATCGGATCATTGCGCTTGTCGATCCGCAGGCCGTAGCCGACCAGGGAGGTCATGTAGGCGCCGCGCTGCAGGCACAGGATCTGCGAGACCGAGCCGCTGGTGCACAGGCTGTCCGAAACGCTGACTTCGTCCTGGCGCAGGGTGTAGCGCAGGCTCATCGACGCGTTCTGGGTCAGCGGGAAGCCGACCCGGACGTTGCCGCCGACGGACCGGGTGTCATAGGCCGCATAGTTGCTGAGGTCGTAGCGGAACGAATAGATATCCACGCCGGCGACCAGATTGCGGTTCAGGAAGCGCGGCTCGGTGAAGGCGAAGTCGATCTGCTGACGCAGCGACCCCACCGAAACACGGCCCCGCAGGTTCTGACCGCGGCCGCGGAAGTTGCGCTCGGTGATCCCGACGTCCAGCACGAGCTTGTCGACCGAGCTGTAACCGGCGCTGAACGAGAGTTCGCCGGTGGGTTGCTCTTCGACCTTGACCCGCAGGGCCGTACGGTCGGGCGCGCCGCCGGGCACTTCTTCGATGTCGACTTCCTTGAAGAAGCCCAGACGACGGATGTTGTTCTTGGAGCGGTCGACCAGCACGCGGTTATAGGCGTCGCCTTCGGCCACTTCGAGTTCGCGGCGCAGGACATAGTCGAGGGTCCGCGTATTGCCCACGATGTCGATGCGATCGACATAGACGCGCGGGCCTTCGCGAACCTGGAACACGACGTCGACGGTGTGGGTCTCGCGGTTGGGCACGTAGCGCGGACGCACGTCCACGAACGCGAAGCCGGCGGCGCCGGCGGCGAAGGTCAGGGCGTCGGTCGCCTGTTCGATCCGCTCGTCTTCATAGATCTGGCCGGTGCGCACGGGCAGGATCTGGGCCAGAAGGGCGCCGTCCAGCTTCTTCAGCTCGGTTTCGACCGTGATCTTGCCAAACTTGTATTTAGGACCCTCGTCGAGGGTATAGGTCACCGCGAAGCCGTTCTTGTCCGGCGCGAGTTCGGCCACGGACGAGACGACGCGGAAGTCAAAGAAGCCACGGTTGCGATAGTGCTTGCGCAGTTGTTCGCGGTCGTACTCGATCCGGTCGGGGTCATAGTTGTCGTTGCTGGTCAGGAACTTGTACCAGTGGGACTCCTTGGTCACGATCACGTCGCGCAGATCGTTGTCCGAATACTCGGAATTGCCCAGGAAGTTGATGCCCAGCACGCCGCTCTTGGGACCTTCGTTGATCTCGAACACCAGATCGACGCGCTTTTGCGGCAATTCCACGACCTTGGGCGTCACGGTCGCCGAGATGCGCCCCGAACGGCGATAGAGCTCGATGATGCGTTGAACGTCGGCCTGGACCTTGGCCCGCGTGAAGATGCCGCGCGGACGGATCTGGACCTCGTCCTTCAGCTTGTCTTCCTTCAGGGACGAATTTCCCTCGAAGACCACCTGATTGATGATCGGGTTTTCGACGACCTTCACGACCAGGTCGCCAGACACCATCTCGATCTTCACATCGGCGAAGAGGTCGGTGCGCGCCAGGGTCTTCAGCGCCAGGTCGAGACGCGCGGCGTCAACCGTGTCTCCAGGCTGGATCGGCAGGTAGGATATCACTGTCCCCTGCTCGATCCGCTCATTGCCCTGCACGACGATCCGCTGCACGACGCTGGTCTGGGCCGCCTGGGCGAACGCCGCCGAGGGCGCGACCAGAGCGGTGGAGCCGAAGAGAATCGCCACACCGGTGGCGAACGCGGCGCTATGGGCGCGAAGATTGTTCATGGGACCATTCGTGGACGAAGAGCGGGCGTTCACGTGAACAAGCCGCCGATGAATTTGAACACGTCGTAGCGGTTGAGGTCGTTCCACGCCGCGAACAACATGAAACCCAGGATCAGCGCAAGCCCCGCGCGAAAACCCGCAGCCTGAAAATCGGCGCGCAGGGGACGTTTGGCGATCGCCTCATAGGCGTACATCAACAGGTGGCCGCCATCCAGAACAGGAATCGGCAACAGGTTCATGAAACCGATGCTGACCGACAGGCTGGCGATCAGCAGCATCTGGCTGATGGCCAAGCGAAACAGCAAGGTCTGGGTGTTGGGCGCGTCGGCGACGCTGGCCTTGGTCACCGCCCCCGCCGTGTGTCCGATGCCGATCAGGCCGCTGATCTGATCGGCCGGCACCTGACCGGTGATCAGGCGACCCAGATAGAAGCCGATCGTCTTGAGCATGCCCCAGACTTCCGAGACGGCGTCGGGCACGGCGTGCAGCACGCTGGACTTATGGAACCGCGCGACACTGACGTTCTCGACGCCCAGCCGGCCTTCCTTCACGCGCCCGCGAATCTCGTCCTTCACCTCGACAAAGCGCGGCGTCGCCTTGAGGTGGATGCGGCTGCCCGCCCGCTCGACCAGGAAGTCGATCGGCATGTTGGCGCGCAGGGAAACATAGGCGCTGAGGTCCTGGGCGCTGTTGATCAGCTCACGATCGGCCGAGATGAACACGTCGCCGGGCTTGAAGCCTGCGGCCTCGGCGGCGGTTCCGGGCATCACGGCGCGAACGGTCGCGACGCCCTGCGGCTTGCCGATCAGCAACAGGAACGCCGCCATGATCACGATGGCGAGCGCGAAATTGGCCATGGGACCGGCCGCGGCGATGACGGCGCGCTGCCAGATGGGCTTGAAATGGAAATAGCGGCCGACCGCTTCTTCGCCTTCGCGCTCCACGATCGCGCGCCGCATGGCGGACAGATCATTCTGGTCGGGAACGCTGGCGGCGTTCTCGTCGCCGGAAAAACGCACATAGCCGCCGAGCGGGATCGAAGCGAGCCGCCATTCGACGCCCGAGCGATCGCGCCAGGACGCCAGGGCCGGGCCGAAACCGAGCGAGAAACAATCCACCGCGACGCCGCAAGCGCGCGCCGCCAAGAAGTGGCCGAGCTCGTGGATCGTCACGACGATCGACAGCACGAAGACCGTGGATACGACAAAGATCAACACATCGATCATGAAGGCAGGACTCTCCGCTTCAGCTGCGTTGACGCTTTTGCGCGACAACCTCGGCCGCAATGCGGCGGGCCGCGGCGTCCGTCGTCATGGCGCTTTCAACCGGATCGGCGCCGGCTTCCGAGATCGCCCCGAGACTGTTCATGCGTTCAAGGGTCCCCGCCACCGAGGCGGCAATATCGAGAAAGCCGATCTGGCGGTCAAGGAACGCCGCCACGGCCACTTCATTGGCTGCGTTCATAGCAGCCGGAGCGCCGCCGCCTAGCCGCATCGCCTCCTGGGCGATGGCGATGGACGGAAAACGTTCGAGATCGGGCGCTTCGAAGGTCAGTTGGCCATAGGCCGCGAGATCCAGACGCTGGGCCGGCCAAGGCAGGCGATCGGGCCAGGCGAAGGCGCAGGCGATCGGGCTACGCATGTCCGGCGGCCCCAACTGCGCCAGGGTCGAACCGTCGGCGTATTCCACCAGGCTATGGATGATGGACTGCGGATGGATCACGGCCTCGATACGCTCTCCAGGCGTGTCGAACAGATAGGAAGCCTCGATCATCTCGAGGCCCTTGTTCATCATGGTGGCGGAATCGACCGAAATCTTTGCGCCCATCGACCAGTTGGGGTGGGCGACGGCCTGTTCGGGCGTGGCCAACGCCATCTGCTCGCGCGTCCAGGTGCGGAAGGGGCCGCCAGAGGCCGTCAGGATCAATCTTGAGACGCGATGGAGACAGGCCGGCTGCAGAACCTGGAAGATCGCCGAATGTTCGGAATCGACCGGAATCACCGACCCGCCCGCTTCGCGAGATATCCGCAGCAAGGCGGGACCGGCGCAAACCAGACTTTCCTTGTTGGCCAAAGCGATGATCGCGCCGGTCCGCGCGGCCGCCAGGGTCGGGGCCAGGCCGGCCGCGCCGACGATGGCGGACATCACCCAATCGGCGCCCATCGCCGCGGCTTCGATCACGGCGGCCGTTCCCGCCGCGGCGCGAACGCCCGTGTCCTTCAAGCCGTCACGCAGGGCCGACAGCTGACTCTCGTCCTGGATCACCGCGACGGTCGGACGCCAGCGAATCGCCTGCTCGATCAGCCGTTCCACATTGCGGCCGGCCGTGAGGGCCAGGATCTCGACCTCGACGCCGGCGGCCTCGAACAGCCCGAGGGTCGAAACGCCGATCGAACCCGTGCAGCCGAGAATCACCACCTTGCGGGCGACGGTCAACGCGCCCATCCATGAAGATAGATCAGGCGCACCCCGGCGATCACGATGGCCGCGAACATCAGGCCGTCCACGCGGTCAAGCATGCCGCCATGGCCCGGAATCAGGTCCCCCGAATCCTTCACGCCGAAGCGTCGCTTGAGCATGGATTCCCACAGATCGCCGGTCATGGTGGCCAGCCCCCCCAGAAGGCCGATCAAGGCCGCGATCGGCCAGCTCAGGTTCATGTCCGGAAGGGCGGGAAGCAGCCCCGACAAGGCGTCGATACCGATCGCCGCGATCGAGGCCGCCGCCAGCCCGCCGAAGAAGCCGGACCAGGTCTTGTTGGGGGAAAAGGCCGGCCAGAGCTTGGGCCCCTTGAGGACGCTGCCGACCACGAAGGCGAAGATGTCGGAGAACCAGGTGACCGCGAACAGCAGCAGGGTCCAGCTGAGACCGGCGTCCTGCAGTCTGAGCCACAACATCGCGATACAGGCCGGCGCGATATAGATCACGCCATAGGCCGCATCGGCCCGGCGCTCGACCGCGCCGCGGGCCAGCAGGGCGGCCAGGATCGCGCCGGCGGCCAGCAATGGCCAGGTCAGGTAATAGTGCTCGCGGAAGGCGGCGACCACGGCCACCAGCACCGCGACGCCGATCGCCAGAGCCACGCCCTTGGGCGCGCGCGGCGCGCTCATCATGCCCCATTCACGGGCCAGCAAGCCGATACAGACCGCGATCAAGGCGAGAAACCACACGCCTCCAAACCACACGGCGGCCACGACCGTGGGCACGAGCACGGTGGCGGAGGCCACGCGCACGCGAAGATTGGTCCAGTTGAAGCGCTTAGCCGGCGACAGCGACGTCATCGGCGTTAATGCCTCCATAGCGTCGGTCGCGCCCGCGATATTCCGCGATGGCGGCCGAGAGCGCTTCAGGTCCGTAGTCCGGCCAGAGCACGTCCTGAAAGACGAGTTCGGCGTAGGCGCATTCCCACAACAGGAAATTCGAGATTCGGCGCTCTCCGCTGGTGCGTATGATCAGGTCCGGCGCCGGCGCCGCCGAGGTGGACAGCAGTTTTTCGAAGGCGGCCTCGTCGAGGTCGGCCGCCTTGGCCTCGCCGCGTTCCACCGATTCGGCGAAGGCGCGGGCGGCGTCGGCAATGTCGGCGCGACCGCCATAGTTGAAGGCGACCTGCAGGGTGAACTTGGTATTGGTCGCCGTGCGTCGTTCCGCGCGCGCGATGATGTCCTGGATATCCGGCGCGAGCCCCGTCCGACGGCCGATGATCCGCACCCTGACGCCTTCACGCGCCAGGCGCTCCAGGTCCGTCTCGAAATAGGCCTTCAACAGGCCCATCAGCTCGGACACTTCGTGGGCCGGGCGGCTCCAGTTCTCGGTCGAGAACCCAAACACCGTCAGCACGCCGACGTCGAGATTCGGCGCGGCTTCCACCGTCCGTTTCAGCGCCTTGACGCCGGCGCGATGGCCAAGGACGCGCGGCATGCCGCGCCGCTTCGCCCAGCGACCGTTCCCGTCCATGATAATGGCCACATGCAGGGAGCGGTCCGACGCATCGCCCCCAGCGCGCGCCGAAACATCCTGCAGGCCGGTCGCCGCCGACATTCGTTTCAAGCCTTCCCTAACCGTCCCCGTTACTCAGGTCGGCTGTCAAACCTGCATGATCTCTTGCTCTTTGATTTTCAAGGCCTCGTCGACCCGCTTGATGGCCTCGTCGGTCATCTTCTGGACCTCGGTTTCCATCTTCTTCAGCTCATCCTCGCTGATGGCGCTGGCTTTCTCGGCCTTCTTGAGGTCGTCATTGGCGTCGCGGCGGATGTTGCGCACGGCCACCTTCTGCGCCTCGGCGTACTTGCCGGCGATCTTGGACAGATCCCTGCGGCGCTCTTCCGTGAGCGGCGGAATCGGAATGCGCAGATTGTTGCCCTCGACGACGGGATTGAGGCCGAGATCCGAATTGCGGATCGCCTTTTCCACCGCCGACACGACGCCCTTGTCCCAGATGTTGACGTTGATCTGGCGGGGCTCGGGCACACTGATCGACGCCACGGTGTTGAGCTGCACCATCGAGCCATAGGCGTTGACCACGATCTGATCGAGCAGGCTGGACGACGCCCGACCGGTGCGCAGACCGGCGAAGTCTTCCTTCAGCGCGAGCACGGACTTGTCCATGCGATCCTTGTAACGAGACAGGACGGGCTTTTCGACGGCGGCCATGGCTTGGGCTCTCTTCGTTAGGTTAGACGGCGTCTTGGGCGACGACGGTAAAGGTGCCCTCGCCTCGCAGGACATTGAGCAGATTGCCCCGTCCCTTGATGGAGAAGACCACGATCGGGATATTGCTGTCGCGCATCAGGGCGACGGCCGAGGCGTCCATCACGCGCAGATCCTTGGCCAGAACGTCCATATAGGTCAGCCGGTCATAACGCTGGGCCGAGGCGTCCTTCTTGGGATCGGCGGTATAGACGCCATCGACGCTGGTGCCCTTGAGCAGGGCGTCGCACTGCATTTCGGCGGCGCGCAAGGCGGCGGCGGTGTCGGTGGTGAAGAACGGGTTGCCGGTGCCGGCGGCGAAGATCACCACCCGGCCCTTCTCGAGATGGCGTTGCGCGCGCCGACGAATATAGGGCTCGCAGACCGTGGCCATCGGGATGGCCGACTGCACCCGGGTGGAGACGCCGATGCGCTCCAGGGCGTCCTGCATGGCCAGGGCGTTCATCACGGTGGCCAGCATGCCCATATAGTCGGCGCTGGAGCGTTCCATGCCCTTGGCCGCGCCGGCCATGCCGCGGAAGATGTTGCCGCCGCCGATCACGATGCACAGTTCGATGCCGGACTTGACGATCTCGGCGATGTCGGCGGCCACCGATTGGACGGTGTTGGTGTCGATGCCGTAGGGCGTATCGCCCATCAGGACTTCACCGGAGACCTTCAAGAGCACGCGGCGAAACCGTTGGGGCGTGGCGGTGCTGGGTTCGGACATGGACCGGGCTCTTCCTGAGTCGTCGGCACGCAACATAGTGCGCGTTATTCAAAAGTGGGACCGGTTTTGCGCGACTGGACCGTTACGGGCTCGCCTGAAGCTGAAAAGGCCAGGTTGCGAGCGCGACAAGGGCGCGGCGCGCCTCAAACGCGCCGCGCCCTTGGGGAAAGAAGAACTCGCGAACCGCCGAAGCGATGCGCGAGTCCTGATCGTCTTTAGGCTTGGCCGGCCATGGCGGCGACTTCGGCGGCGAAGTCACCGGCGGGGGCCTTCTCGACGCCTTCACCCAGAGCCAGGCGAACAAAGCCCTTCACGGTGAGCGGCGAGCCCAGTTCCTTGCCGGTTTCGGCGACCAGCTGTTCGACGGTCTGATCCGGGTTCATGACGAAGGCTTGCTTCAGCAGCACGACTTCTTCCAGGAACTTGCGGATTCGGCCTTCGACCATCTTTTCGACCACGCCGGCCGGCTTGCCCGATTCCAGGGCCTGCTCGGTGAAGATAGCGCGTTCCTTTTCGATGGCGGCCTGGTCCAGATCGTCCGGCGACAGCGACAGCGGCGCGGTGGCCGCGACGTGCATGGCGATCTTGCGGCCCAGTTCGAGGATCTTGGCCTGATCGCCGGCGCCTTCGATGGCCACCAGCACGCCGATGCGGCCCAGATCCGGCGCGGTGGCGTTGTGGATATAGGTCGACACGGCGCCTTGGGCGACGCTGAAGCGGGCGGCGCGACGCAAGACCATGTTCTCGCCGATGGTGGCGATCAGGTTGGTCAGGACGTCGGAGACGACGTCGCCGTCGGCGGTCTTGCCGGCGTTGATGGCGTCGACGCCATCGACATCCAGGCCAACGGCCGCGATCTTGCGGACGGCGTTCTGGAACAGCTCGTTGCGGCCCAGGAAGTCGGTTTCGGCGTTCACTTCGACAGCGGCGTCGGTCATGCCGGCGCCGTCATTACGAACCGCCAGGCCCACGAGGCCTTCGGCGGCGACGCGGTCAGCCTTCTTGGCGGCCTTGGACAGGCCCTTGGTGCGCAGCCAGTCGATGGACGCGTCGATATCACCGGCGTTCTCGATCAGCGCCTTCTTGCAGTCCATCATGCCGACGCCGGACTTTTCGCGCAGTTTCTTGACCAGCGCAGCCGTAATCTCAGCCATGGAAAATCTCCAGATTCAAACGGTTAGCGACCGGGTTTGATAACCCGGTCGCATGTCAGGGTCACAACAGCCGCCCCGAGGGGCGGCGGTTGGAGTATCAGCTCGCGGCCGGCTCTTCGGCGACGGCGTCCAGGGCTTCGGCGGTCGCCTCTTGAGCGGCTTCCGGGGCGGCCTGAACGGCGGCCTGCTGCTCGAACTCGGCGGCTTCAACCACCGGTTCCGGGGTCAGTTCGCGGGCCAGGGTCGGTTCCATCGGGGCCGCCGAGGCGCCCAGATCGACGCCCGACGAGGCTTGGCCGGCGGCCAGGCCGTCGAGCACGGCGTCGGCGATCAGGTCGCAGTACAGCTGCAGGGCGCGGGCGGCGTCATCGTTACCCGGGATCGGATAGGTGATGCCGTCCGGGTCGCAGTTGGTGTCGAGGATCGCGATGACCGGGATGTTCAGCTTGCGGGCTTCAAGGATCGCGATCGCTTCCTTGTTGGTGTCGATCACGAACATGATGTCGGGGATACCGCCCATGTCCTTGATGCCGCCCAGCGACAGCTCGAGCTTGTCGCGCTCGCGGGTCAGCTGCAGCAGTTCCTTCTTGGTGCGACCGGCGCCTTCGCCGACCAGCACGCCTTCCAGCTCGCGCAGGCGGGCGATCGAGCCCGACACGGTGCGCCAGTTGGTCAGGGTGCCGCCGAGCCAGCGGTGATTGACATAGTATTGGGCGCAACGCTTGGCGGCGGTGGCGACCGGATCGGACGCCTGACGCTTGGTGCCGACGAACAGCACGCGGCCGCCGGCGGCGGCGACTTCACGCACCTTCACCAGAGCCTGGTGCAGCAGCGGAATCGACTGCGACAGGT
>JAHINZ010000491.1 GCA_018895795.1 Alphaproteobacteria bacterium | reverse complement strand
GGCGGGCCCGGCGTTTGACGTCGAGGCCGCCGGGCAGGACCCCGTCCTGGCGCATGCCCCGGTCGATACAGGCCTCCATGGCCGCGAAGATCCGGTCCAGGCCCGCGTGCATCTGATCCTGGTCCACGCGCGACAGCTCATTGGCGCCCATCACGCCGGCGATGCTCAGGCCCGCATCGGCGGCGCGCCGCAGCAGGTCGGCGCCGCTTTCGAACGGGTGTGGGACGGGCGGGCCGTCCTCGGGCGGCGCGTTGCGGCCCATCTCGGCCTCATCGCGGACAAAGCCGCCGCCGATCGAGAAATAGGTGCGCTCGGCCAGCGCGACGCCAGCGGCGTCGAAAGCCGAGAAGGAGAGTCCATTGGGGTGCTGGGGCAGGTTCTCATGGCCCAGCCAGACGATGTCGCGGGCCTCGTCGAAGCCGACGCCGGTCTCACCGCCCAGCATCAGCCATTGGGTCGCGCGGGCGTCGGCCAGGGCCGCTTCGCCGGCGTCGGGATCCAGCGTGGCGGGGACGAAGCCCATCAGGCCCAGCATCACCGCCCGGTCGGTGGCGTGGCCGCGTCCGGTCAGGGCCAGGGAGGCATAGAGCCGGATCTCGACCCGCGCGACGTCGGCCAGGCGCCCAGCATCGCGCAGCCGCGCGACGAACAGGCCGGCGGCCGTCATCGGGCCCATGGTGTGGCTGCTCGACGGACCGACGCCCAGCTTGAAGAGATCGAAGACCGAGACTGTCATGAAGAAATTCGCAAAAGGGTTGTCATCCCGGGCGGAGCGAAGCGGAGACCCGGGACCACGGCAAGCTCAGGCGCTTGTGGCGGTCCCGGCTCGGCGCGCTGCGCGCTTGGCCGGGATGACAGCTATTGCGGCCTACTTCCGGTCAGCCTTGGAGGCGTCGCGGATGGCCTTGAACTCCGAGCCCGCCTGCCATTGCGGCCAGACGCGGGAATTGGCCAGATCGGCGCCGACTTCGTAGAACAGGCCCAGGTCCATGGCCTGGCCGCTCAGATCCCAGTCGGCCGACCATTCGTCAGCCGGCTGATGGTAGCGATTGGTGACATAGTCCTTCTCGGCCGCCTCGCCGGCTTCCTTGCCGCCCGTATAGAGGTCATTGCCAGAACCCACCGAAATGGCCGGCACGCCGCGCTTGGCGAACGGGAAGTGGTCCGAGCGATAGAAGTGGCCGGCCTGGGGCAGGGGATCGGGCGTGAAATAGCGGCCGTGGGCCTTGGCCTTGGCCACCAGCAGGTCCTGCAGGTCGACCTTGCCGTCGCCCGAGGTGGTGATGTCCTTGGCCGGACCGGCGGCCGACAGGGCGTCGATATTCAGGTCGCCGACCGTCTTGCTCAGCGGATAGAGCGGGTTGGCCGCGTAGTATTCCGAGCCCAGAAGGCCCTTTTCCTCGGCGGTGACAGCCAGGAACAGCACCGAGCGTTGCGGCGCGGGCTGGCTCTTGAAGGCGCGGCCCAGCTCCAGCAGCGCGGCGACGCCGTCGGCGTTGTCGACCGCGCCGTTATAGATCCTGTCGCCCTTGGCGTCCGGCAGGCCGACGCCCAGGTGATCCCAGTGGCCGCTATAGACGACATATTCGTCGGGGTGGACGGTCCCCTTGACCACGCCGGCGATGTTCTTGGAGACGATCACCTCGTGGCTGACCTTGTAGTCGGCCGAGAACTTGACGCCGGTCAGTTCCACCGGCTTGAAGTCGCGGGTCTGGGCCTGGGCCTTCAGGGCGTCGAAATCCAGGCCGGCCTTCTTGAACAGGTCGACGGCGACGTCGCGCTGGATCCAGGCCTCCATCGACGGGTGCGACTTGGTCGGCTGCTGGCGGACGATGTCGAACATCACATTGGTGTTGGAGTTCTTCACCGTGGCCCAGCCGTAGGAGGCGGGCGCGGTTTCGTGGATGATCAGCATGCCGATCGCGCCCTGGCGCGCGGCTTCCTCGTACTTGTAGGTCCAGCGACCATAATAGGTCATGGCCTTGCCGCCAAAGTCGCCGGTCCCGGTTTCGAAGTCGGGGTCGTTGATCAGCACGACGGCGATCTTGCCCTTCAGGTCGACGCCCTTGAAGTCGTCCCAATGGCGCTCCGGCGCCTTGACGCCATAGCCGACGAAGACCAGCGGCGCGTCCTTGATCGACACGCCGTCGACATTGGTCATGGCCGCGCGGATCGCAACCTGCTCGCCCTGGTTCAGCGCGACGGTCTCGCCGCCGATGGTCACGTGGGCGGCGACGGGGCCGGTGATCTCGAACTTGCCCAGCGGCACGTCCTGGGTCCAGGCGCGCGCGCCGTCCTTCTGCAGGTCGCCGGCCGGGGCCAGGCCGATGGCCTTCATCTGGTCGACGATATAGGCGACGGCCTTCGTCTCGCCCGCGGTGGCGGGGCCGCGACCCTCGAACGCATCCGAGGACAGAACCTTGATGTGGGCGGAGAGCCGGGCGGGGTCGATCTTCGGCGCGTCGGCGGCCCCGTGCGCAAAAGAGGAGGTCGCCAGCATGGGCGCGGTGAACAGGACGGTGGCGAGCAGCAGGCGTTTCATCTTTGACACTCTTTTGGGGTCAGATCTTGTCACAGGGGGCGGACCGTATCTGGGGGATCGGATGAGGGCTAGGGGGCGCCGAGCCTGAACCGCCACTTGCCCCCACCGGGCCACTTCGCGACCGTCCGCCCCCTTAGGGGGCGGATGAATTCATCTTCCCCCTAAGCGGGAGGAGCGCCGCGGGCGCGGAGGGGGCAAGTAATCAGATCGAAGCCCGCCGCCCATCCACCGCCCACCGTTCCAGCGTCTCGCCGTCCCAGACGTGCAGGGCGTCATACAGATTGATGGTCGGGTCGCAGTGTCCCGGCTGCAGCCAGACGATGTCGCCCACCTGTGGCGCGTCGGCGGGAAAGGCGCGGGCCGGATCGGCGTCGGCGGCGCTGACGGCGGTGGCGAATCCCAAGGGGTCGCGGCCGGCGGCTTTGAGCACGTCGATCATCGCCGGATGGGCGATCAGGCCGTGCTCATCGCCCATCGGTCGCCACAGGGATCCCGGCGCTGCGCCGGAGGCGACGCGGGCGGGCGGACCATCCATCGACACCGCCTTGAAGCCGGCGTCGACCACGACATGGCTCTTGTGGCGGGCCGAGACGACGCTGGCGGCGATATGCAGCGCCGGCTCGAAGGGCCAGGCCCCGCCGCCCGGCGCGCCGCAGACGTCGTACTCGACATCCATCACCGCATAGGAGCCGGCCTGCAGTTCGGTGAACACGCCCGACGCCAGGTCGAAGGCGTGGGTGCCGGTGCCGCCGCCGGTGACCACCGGCGGCGGCAGGCCAGCGGCGGTCAGCTCGGCGACCAGGGCCTTCAGGGTAGCGAAGGCGGCCTCGTCGGCGGTCTGGCGGGCCGCGCCGTCGTCCATGTGCTGCAGATGGCCCAGATAGGCCTGGATCCCCGCGAACCGCAGGCCGGGCGCGGCGTCGGCGGCGCGGGCCAGGGCCAGGGCCTCGTGCGGATAGGCCCCGGTTCGGTGGGTGCCCAGATCGAGGTCGACCACCAGGTCCAGTCGGGTCCCGGCGGCGACGGCGGCGTCGGACAGCCGGTCGATCTGGCCCGCGTCATCGGCGGTGACGCCCAGGGTGACGCCGGACCGGGCCAGGGCCGCCAGCCGCGATCCGGCCCAGGCCGGGGGCGCGGCGGTGACCAGGATGTCGGTGATCCCGCCGGCCGCGAAGGCCTCGGCCTCGCCGACGGTCTGGGCGCACAGGCCGACCGCACCGCGCGCGACGATCAGCCGCCCCAGGGTCGAGCATTTGTGGGTCTTGCCATGGGCCCGCAGCCGCACCCTGGCGGCGTCGCAAAGGGCCTGCATGCGGTCGATATTGCGCGTCAGCGCCGCGCGGTCGACGACCAGCAGGGGCGTCTGGGGCAGGGCGGTGTTTGGCGGCAGGTTCATGTGCTTCTTCCCTGATCTCATTAAGGCCCCTCCGTCACGATGCGTATTCGCATCGCGCCACCTCCCCCGTTTCACGGGTGAGGAGGATCTTCTCCTCCCCTGCGGAGCGGGGGAGGAGGCATGGCGCGAATACGCGACATGACGGAGGGGGCGTCAAACCCCGATGTTTTCTACCCCGCCAGGTCTTCCGTGATCCGCACATGGGCGTCGGTGACATGGAAGCCGTACACCGCGATGTCGTCCAGGCATTCGTCGACCTCGACGCCTGGCAAGGGCCGACCCCGGATCATCTCGACCGCCTTGAAGGCCGCCCAGGGCGCGTACCGGTCGGGAAGGTTCGCGCCCGACGCATCGCCGGTGACGCCAAAGATCCGTCCCGGACCGCGAAAGAGGTAAACTTGCATCGCTCAGATCTCGCCGTTCAGGATGCGGGCGAACAGGGCCGGATCGACATTGCCGCCGGACAGCACGATCGCGCAGCTCTGTTCGGCCACTGCGATCTTGCCGGCCAGGGCCGCCGCCAGGGCCACGCAGCCGCCGGGCTCGACCACCAGTTTCAGCACCGAGAACGCGTAGCGCATCGCCTCGGCCACCTCGGCGTCGGTGACGGCGGCGATCCCCGTCAGGTTTCGCTGGTTGATCGGCCAGGTCAGTTCGCCGGGGATCGGGGTCAGCAGGGCGTCGCAGATCGAACGGGCGTCCGGGTCGATGGCCTCGCGCCGGCCCGAGAGCAGCGAGCGGCGGGTGTCGTCAAAGCCGGCGGGCTCGACGCCCCAGACCTGGGTCTCGGGCGACAGGGCTTTGACCGCCGTGCTGGTTCCGGCGATCAGGCCGCCGCCGCCGACGCAGCACAGCAGCCGGTCCAGCGTGACGCCCACGGCCGCCGCCTGGGCCACGATCTCCAGCCCGACGGTGCCTTGGCCGGCGATGATGTGCGGATCGTCGTAGGAGGGTACGACCACGCAGCCGCGTTCGGCGGCGATCTGGTCGGCGATGGCGACGCGGTCCTCGGTGAAGCGGTCATAGAACTGGATCTGGGCCCCGAAGCCGCGCGTGCCGTCCACCTTCACCTGCGGCGAGTCGCTGGGCATGACGATCAGGGCCGGGCAGCCGATGATCTGGGCGGCCAGGGCCACGCCCTGGGCGTGATTGCCCGACGAGAAGGCCACGACGCCGCGCTGGCGCTCCTCGCCGGTCAGCTGGCTGAGGCGGTTATAGGCGCCGCGAAACTTGAAGGCTCCGGCCCGCTGCAGGGTCTCGGGTTTGAGGAAGACTCGGCCGCCCAGCCGCGCGTTCAGGGCCGGGCTCTCGATCAGCGGGGTCTCGACGGCCAGGCCCTTGAGGCGGTCGGCGGCGGCTTGGATATCGGCAAGGGCGATGGTCATGCCCAACGTCTAGGACGAGGGCAGGGGAATTTGAAGATGACCGCCGAAATTCCGTTCTCGAGGCGAAGGCCTGGAAGATCGGAAGGAGGTTGTTCGAAACCCTTTGCGAGCTTCGCCGTTCAAGCCATAACCAGCTCGGGCTTGGGCTGTTCAGGGATATCCGCATGAAGACCGCACTGTTCGCCGCCGCCGCTGTCGCGGCGCTGGGTTTCGCCGCGCCCGCCATGGCTCAGGAGGTCTTCGGCGGCCTCTACAAGCATGACGTGACCTTCCTGGGGAACGCCGTGGGCCTGGGCGCCGCCGGCCGCGAGGACGGGGTCGACGTCCATCTGGGCTATCGCACCGCCCGCGTTGAGAGCCTGGGCTGGCTGGGTCGGCCGCAGGTTCACGCCTTCGTGTCGATCAACAGCGAGAACACCTCCAATTTCGTGGCCGCGGGCTTTGACTGGCCGATCGAGTTGGGCGCGCCGGGCGGCTTCTATCTGCGCCCCGGTTTCGGCCTGGCCTATACCGACGGCGAGGCCGGTCTGCCGCCCGCCAACGCCCCGAACCTGTCCCAGGCCGAGCGCGACCGCCGCACCAAGCTTTACTACACCCGCATCGATTTCGGGTCGCAGCTGCTGTTCGAGCCCGAGCTGGCCCTGGGCTACAAGTTCAACGACAGCTGGTCGGGCGAGCTCAGCTACACCCACCTGTCGAACGGCCAGATCTTCCACCAAGGCAAGAACCAGGGGCTTGACGACGTAGGGGTTCGGCTGGTCTACGCCTTCTGACTTCGCGGGCGTGCTCTGACGCCGCCCGTGTCGCCGCCCAAAATTGACTAAGCGTCCGCGGTCGAGTCCTGTCGAAGGACCGCTTGACGTCACCGGGCAGGTGACAAGGCATATCTCAATCATGGCCAATGTGACCGTCGTCGGCGCCCAGTGGGGCGATGAAGGCAAGGGCAAGATCGTCGATTGGTTGTCCAACCGGGCCGACGTCGTCGTGCGCTTTCAGGGCGGCCACAACGCCGGCCATACGCTGGTGGTGGACGGCAAGGTCTACAAGCTGGCCCTGCTGCCGTCCGGGGTCGTTCAAGGGAAGTTGTCGGTGATCGGCAACGGCGTGGTCGTCGACCCCTGGCACTTGCTGAGTGAGATCGACAAGATCGCCGAGCAGGGGGTGATGATCTCGCCCGAGCTGCTGATCCTGGCCGACAACGCCTGCCTGATCCTGCCGCTGCACAAGGACCTGGACCAGGCCCGCGAGGCCGCCTCCAGCCAGAAGATCGGCACCACCGGCCGCGGCATCGGCCCGGCCTATGAAGACAAGGTCGGCCGCCGCGCCATCCGCGTCGCCGATCTGGCCGATCCGGAAGCCCTCAAGCCCAAGATCGAGCGACTGCTCGCCCATCACGGCGCTCTGCGGCGCGGCCTCGGCCTGCCGGAAGCCAGCGCCGACGATCTGTTCGACGGCTTGATGGATCTGGCGCCGCGCATCCTGGCCTATGCCCAGCCCGCGTGGCGGGTGCTGGACAAGGCTTACAAGGCCGGCCGCCGCATCCTGTTCGAGGGCGCGCAAGGCGCCCTGCTGGACGTCGACCACGGCACCTATCCGTTCGTCACCTCGTCCAACACCGTGGCCGGTCAGGCCTCGGCCGGTAGCGGCATGGGCCCGTCGGCGACCGGCTATGTGCTGGGTATCGTCAAGGCCTACACCACCCGGGTCGGCGAAGGCCCGTTTGCGGCCGAGCTGAACGATGAGGTGGGTAAGCACCTGTCGACCGTCGGCCGCGAGGTCGGGGTCAATACCGGCCGTCCCCGCCGTTGCGGCTGGTTCGACGCCGTGCTGGTGCGCCAGTCGGTGGCCATCAACGGCATCCACGGCGTGGCCCTGACCAAGCTGGACGTGCTGGACGGCCTCAAGACCCTGAAGATCTGCGTCGGCTACAAGATCGGCGACAAGGTGGTCGACTATCTGCCGGCCGGCATGCGCGACCAGCAGGCCGCCACCCCGATCTATGAAGAGATGGACGGCTGGAGCGAAAGCACCGCCGGCGCCCGGTCGTTCAAGGACCTCAACGCCAACGCCGTCAAATATGTGCGCCGGGTCGAGGAGCTGATCGGCGCGCCGGTCGCCCTGTTGTCGACCAGCCCCGAGCGCGAGGACACCATTTTGATGCGCGACCCGTTCCAGGGGTGATCTGTTGCCGTTCCCCGGCCCAGGCCGGGGAATTTGGCAAAACTTTTTCTGTTTGCGAGGATTTACGCGTCCAATCGTCGCAGCCTCAACGTTTCATGAACTCGCGGCGGCCTAGCGTGGCTCAGCTAGGCGTTGTGAAGGTGTGGCCTTGGGTCTGCGTGAGTTTCTGGACGACGGGATCGAAGGGGCGACCCTCGTCATGAGCCGCAAGGGCCGGATCGCCCGTGTGACGGTGATGATCCTGGTCGGCGGCCTTCTCGGCTACCATTTTGGCGCGCGGGCGATGCTGGTCTGGCTGACGGTCAACGGTGCGCTCGAAGGGCTACTGTTGTATCTTGACCGTCGGTTCCGGCCGCGGACGACCGGGCGCTCCTCGCTTCTGGTCCGCCTCGGACCGGCGGCGGCCTTTTGCACGGTCTGGTCCATCATGGCTGCTCTGAGCTGGTCCTACGGCCCGCCGGCCATGAAGTTCGCCGCCCTGATCATCCTGTTCGGCATGGTCGTCGAGGGTCTCAAATACGGTGCGCTGAGCCGCTCGGCGCTGCTGGTCATGACCCCGCCGCCCTTCATCGCCCTGATCGCCGCGCCGCTGATCGCCGGCGGCTTCAAGCCCTGGGAGCTGGTCGTCGTCGTGATCACCCTGGCCGGTCTGCTGGGCTACATGCTGGACACCGCCCGGCTTCTGCGCGCCAACGCCCTGGCCCTGGAGAAGGCCCAGGCGGAGGCCCAGGAGGCCAGCCGCGCCAAGTCCGCCTTCGTGGCGATGATGAGCCACGAGCTGCGCACGCCGATGAACGGCGTGCTGGGCCTCGCCCACGCCCTGGGCGCCACTCAGCTGAATACTCAGCAGACCGAATATCTGGACATGATTGTCCAGTCCGGGGACAGTCTGATGACCATCCTCAACGACATTCTCGACCTGTCCAAGGTCGAAGCCGGCAAGCTGGAGCTGGAAAGCGCGCCCTTCGATATTCGCAAACTGGGCCATCAGATCCATCTGGTCTGGAGCCAGACCGCCCGCCTGAAGGGATTGGACCTGTCGCTGGACGTCGCGCCCGAGACGCCGACCTGGCTGCTGGGCGACCCGGTCCGGGTCCGGCAGATCCTGTTGAATCTGGTCTCCAACGCGCTGAAATTTACCGAGACGGGCCGGGTCGATATCCGCATTGCGCCGACGTCCGACGGCGTCACGCTGGCGGTTTCCGACACGGGCGTCGGCATCAGCGAACTCCAGCAGGCCGCACTGTTCAGTCCGTTCACGCAGGGTGACCGATCGACGGCCCGGCGATTTGGCGGCACGGGGCTGGGTCTGGCCATCACGCGTCAATTGGCTGAGATGATGGGCGGAGACGTCACGCTGACCAGCGCGGCGGGCCAGGGCTCGGTCTTCCAGGTCCGGTTGGTGTTGCCGCTGGCGCCGGCCCCGGCGCGTGAGGACGCCGGCGAACCGATGCTGGATCTCGCCGGCGCGCGGGTTCTGGTGGTCGACGACAATCTGGTCAATCAGGCCGTGGCCCGGGCGATCCTGGAATCGGCGAATGCGACGGTCGCAACCGCCAACGACGGCCGCGGGGCTCTGGCGCGGCTGCGCGTCGAGGATTTCGACATCGTGCTGATGGACGTCCACATGCCTCGGATGGACGGGCTGGAGGCTGTGCGACGCATCCGGGGCGGCGAGGCCGGTCGGCCCGATATCCCCATCCTGGCGCTGACCGCCGACGCCATGATCGGCGAAGCCGAGCGGCTCCTCAGTCAGGGTTTCGATGACGCCCAGCCCAAACCCATCCAGCCCGCGGGCTTGCTACGGGCCGTGGCCCGTTTGCGGCGCTGTCCTTCCGGGCTGGGCGCCGGAGCGGACCGGGGCCAGCTTCTCGCCCGCGCCTCCTGACCCTTCAATTCAGAGAACGCTGTTCGGTTAGCGTTTGTTTAGCCCGGGGTCGCTAGAACAGACCCATCATTCTGAGGACGTCTCGCCGTGTCAGCGCGCCGCAAACTGAAACCGATGCGCGGCAAGGATCGCGTGACGCGAAGCCTTCGGGCGCTGGAGCGGACGGCCTCGACGAGCCGCGTGCTGAACCTGCTGGCGATCCAGGCCGACAGCGGCCATCGGCCCGAGCACACCGAGCATCCGCTGTTTCGAAACCGCATTCTCAACAACGCCCTGATCGTCAAGCATCGCCTGCGCAGCGACGACATCTTCCTGTTCGATGAGGCGAGACCAACGGCCACCAAGGTCATCATTCCGTTCGACCGCGGCGATCTGGGCCTGGGCGGCCAGTCCTTCTTCGTCGGTCAGAGAGGTTGGATCGATCTGTTGCGGGAGGCTTGCAACGACGCCAGCGACATGACCCGCGACCTGTCGACGCTGCGGATGATCGACATGCTGCCCTCGCTGGATCCGTTCCTCCTGCGGGAGCATCTGCGCCGGCACGGCATGATCGTCGCGCCCTGCTATTTCGCGCTGTCGATAGGCGATCTTGTCCAGATGCAGGGGTTTGTCAGTGGCGAAATCTCGCGCCTGGTCGATCTGGCCTATCGCGACACCGGCGGCATGTCGGGCGTCAACGCCGCCCGCATGGTCGAGGCGCTGCTCTCGACCGAGGTCGACGATCGCCTGGATCCACTGCGCGACACCCTGGTTCTTGAAGGCGAGAGCTTCAAGGAGGGCGTGTTCAGCTGGAAGGGCTTTCTCTACTACAAATGGATGCTGACGCGCCTGTGGCCGCAACTGGCCGAGGTCAGCGTCGAGATCGGCCAGCTGTTGATCACCGGCGCGCGCGACGCCGAGAACGCCCGCTATCTGGATGAGGCCCGCAAGCGGCTGCAGGCCGGCGTGATGATCGAACGCAAGGCGATCCAACGAACCCTGAAGGTCTATGACGACGCCTTCGAGGACCTGATCGAGAACGGCAAGCCCAAGGCCTTCCGCGACTTCCTGCTGCGCGCGCCCGAGCTGTTTCTGTCCCTGGGCGAGAAGGTCGGGGTGATCTCGCACATCGCCACCTATTGGCGGTATCGTTTTCCGGAAGGCCGGCAGCCGACCGCCCATGTCGACGAAGCCATCGACATCTTCCAGGATTTCGAGGGCGGCCTCAGTATTTTCCTGGCAAACTGACGTCCGGGTTCGATCGCTTATCAAGGTGATTTTTACTATCAGACCTTAGGTTGCGATCGAGAGAGTCCCTCAGGAGCTGGTCTGTCCGGTGTTCGACGGCAATATCCGCATAATTCAGCGTGTCGCCGCGAAGGTTCAGCGGGTGCTGGTGGTCGACTCCAATCCCTCCATTGCCAAGCTGCTGGCCGACCAACTGCGGCAACTGGGGAGCGTGCAGATCTACGCCGCCCAGACCATCGAGCGGGGCTATGCGATGGCCCGGACGGTCGATCCGCAACTGATCTTTGTCGAGCACGCCAGCGCCGGGATCGATGGGTTGCTGCTGACCCGCAAGATCCGCCGCAGCGATCTGGTCTGCCGCGAGGCCCCGATCATCATGTGCACCGCCGAGGCCACGGCCGAGGCGATCTTCGGCGCGCGCGACGCCGGGGTTCACGAGTTCATGCGCAAGCCGTTCACGATCAAGGATCTGGAACGGCGCCTAGAAGCTGTCACGCTCAAGCCGCGCGATTGGGTCGAGGCCGTGCAGTATGTCGGCCCCGATCGCCGCCGGTTCAATTCGGCGGAGTACAAGGGGCCGCGCAAGCGAAAGGCCGACGCCAGCAATTCGATCGCCGCGCGGCTGTCCCAGGCCCTGCGCATCGTTCGGTCGGCGGCCGGAGCGCTGGATTCCGATCCCGCCCAGGCCCGCCGCGCTCTCGCCGCCCAGGCCTTGGAGCTGCGCAAGGTCGGCGACGCGGTCAAGGAGCCGCGCCTGGTCGCGGCGGCCGAGGCGCTGGAGGCGTGCACGAAAAGCGAATTCAGCGGCGCCCAAGCCAGAGCGGATCTGCTTCAGCGGATCGACATCCTGATGGGCTTCATGGCCGCTGACGACGACGGCGGACGCGGCGCGGCCTGACTTCAGGCGGCCGCCTTACTGTCTACAGCGCCAGCCAGTGTCGCAGCGCCCCATTGACCGGCCCGGGCGCCTCCATCGGCGTCATGTGACCGGCGTTCGGGATCACCAGCAGGTGCGAGCAGCCGATTGCCTTGGCCATCAGGCGGTGGCCTGCGGCGGGGGTGATCTGGTCGTTCTCGCCGCAGAGGATCAGCAGGGGACAGCGCAGGGCCTTCAAGGCCGCCTCGCCGTCCTCGCGCTGCAGGCTGTTCTGGCGGATGAACACCTCGCGCCCGAGGCGCTGGGTCATGGCGATGACGCGGTCGGTCAAGGCGGTGTCGCCCAGTCGCGAGGCGTCGACATAGCTTTTCAGGATCGCATGGCTGATGCCGATGAAGTCGCCCGGCCGCCGGGCGGCTTCGGTCAGGGCGGCGCGCCGGGCCGCGCGCTCGGGGCCGTCGACGCGGATCGAGGTGTCCAGCAGGGCCAGGCGCGCGATGCGCCGGGGCGCGATCCGGGCGATCTCCTGGGCGACATAGCCGCCCATCGAAAAGCCGGCCAGGGCGAAGGTGGGTTCGGCCTCGGCCAGAACCGTCTGGGCCAGTTCATGAATCGTCTCGCCCCGGGTCAGGTCGGCGACGTGGCAGCGGGCGATGTCGGCCAGGCCGGAGATCTGGTCGCGCCACAGCTCTGCGTCATTCAGCAGGCCGGGGAGGAGGACGAGTTGGGGGAGGGGAGAGCCGGCCATTTCGACCCTATAGATCACCCATCAAATTTCCGCTCTCCCCGGCGAAGGCCGGGGCCCAGATTCAGCCTGAGCGCTCAGGGATGATGCGCCAAAAGCGGGCGACCCACCGTCCGATACTCCGGGCTCGATCTGGGTCCCGGCCTTCGCCGGGAAGAGCGGATTTCTAGATCAGGCTTCGACCATGTTCTTGGCGATGGCCGCTTCGCGCATCGATTTTTGCAGCTTCTCGAAGGCGCGGACCTCGATCTGGCGAACCCGCTCGCGGCTGACGCCGTAGTGGGTGGCCAGATCTTCCAGGGTGGTCGGGTCGTCCTTAAGGCGCCGCTCGGTCAGGATGTGACGCTCACGGTCGGTCAGTTCGACCATGGCTTCCTGGAGCAGGCCCATGCGCAGGGACTTCTCCTCGTTCTCGGCGACCACGGTCTCTTGCGACACCTGGTTTTCGTCGGCCAGCCAGTCCTGCCACTCGCTCTCGCTGTCCGACCGCAGCGGGGCGTTCAGCGAGGCGTCGGGGCCCGACAGGCGGCGGTTCATCGAGATGACCTCGCTGTCGAGCACGCCCAGCTTGGTGGCGATGGCGCTGACCTGGTCGGGACGCAGATCGCCGTCCTGGAAGGCCTCGATCTGGCTCTTGGCCTTGCGCAGGTTGAAGAACAGCTTCTTCTGGGCGGCGGTCGTGCCCATCTTCACCAGCGACCACGAGCGCAGGATATATTCCTGGATCGAGGCGCGGATCCACCACATGGCGTAGGTGGCCAGACGGAAGCCCTTGTCGGGCTCGAATTTCTTGACCGCCTGCATCAGGCCGACATTGCCCTCGGAGATCACTTCGCCGATCGGCAGGCCGTAGCCGCGATAGCCCATGGCGATCTTGGCCACCAGACGCAGGTGGCTGGTGACCATCTTGTGGGCGGCCTCGGAATCCTGATGCTCCTTCCAGCGTTGGGCGAGCATGAACTCCTCGTCCTTGGGCAGCATCGGAAATTTGCGGATTTCAGTGAGGTAGCGCGACAGGCCGCCGTCGGGCGACATCACTGACAATGAACGAACGGCCATGGTACTATCCCCTTAGGCTTTGCGGATCCGCACGCAGGCCGCGCGCCATCATCCCCTCACAACAGGTGAGATAGGAAGCGGTTGCGGCCAAGTTAAGTCCCATAACGCATTTGTAATGTCCCAGCCTGGCGCTGGGGTATTGCCACATTGCATGACGGCTTGAACGGAGCCGCCTTCGCGGCGATCCTGCACGGGCGTTTCACCAGAAAGGGCAGAGTCGCGATGGTCCGTTTTCTCTTTCGCGTGCTGTTCGCCGCGGTGGGTCTGTATATCGCGGCGCGCCTGGTGCCGGGCATAGCGGCCGACGGCTGGAAGACCCTGTTGATCGCCGGCCTGCTGCTGGGCGTCGTCAACGCCGTGGTCAAGCCGATCGTCGTGCTGTTGACCTTTCCGATCACCCTGCTGACCCTGGGCCTGTTCCTGCTGGTGGTGAACGGCGCCATGCTGGGCCTGGTCGCCTGGCTGCTGGACGGCCTGGTGGTGAAGGGGCTGATCCCCGGCATGCTCGGCGCGATCGTCGTGGGCGTGGTCAGTTGGGCCGGGCAGGTGTTGATCGGCGATGGCCGGACCGAGCGGGAATAGCGGCTGCCGCCACGTCAGTCTGCCCAGGGCGTCGATCCTGATCTAACCTCACCGCCACGGACGCGTCGGCCATGGGACCGGCGCACGGGAGGAGCGCTCAGATGAGCATCGCCGGCGTCAATCACTTGGCCCTGGTCTGCCGCGACATGGCGCAGACCACGCAATTCTACACCCAGGTTCTGGGGATGCCCCTGATCAAGACCGTGCAGTTGCCGGACGGCGGCCAGCACTTCTTCTTCGACTGCGGCGGCGGCTCCAGCCTGGCCTTCTTCTGGTGGGCCGACGGGCCGCCGGCCGCGCCGGGGATCGCCTCGGTGAGGTCGTTCCCGCTGGACAGCCGCACGGCCATTGGCTCGATGAACCACATCGCCTTCTCGGTGCCGCAGGACGAGCTGGAGACTTGGCGCCAGCGCCTGGTCGACGCCGGGGTCGAGACCTTCCCGATGGTGGTCAATCACGACGACAGCGAGATGGGCGTCGCCCGCAAGAACCACGGCGGCGTCTTCGTCCGCTCGGTCTATTTCACCGACCCCAACGGCATCATGATGGAGCTGGCGGCCTTCACCCGACCGTTCACCGCCGATGATGTGCGCCACGCGCCCGGCTCGCTGTCCGCGCCGGTCGAGGCCTGAGCGTGCCGCGTCTGCGCGAAGTGCCCCGGGGCGAGGTCAGCGACCCCAGGGTCCTGGCTCTGTATGATCAGCTGTTCGGGACGCGCGACCCGGTGACCCAGCCCGGCACGGCCACCGGGACGCGCGGCGACTGGTGGACCGTGTTCGCCAACAGCCCCGACGTGCTGCTCCACGCCGCGCGCGGCTTTGGCCTGTATCGCGATCCGGCCCGCAAGCTGGACCCGGTGCTGCGCGAACTGGCCCAGACCCGGGCCGGCTGGACGCGCGGCAGCCAGTTCGTGTTCTCCCAGCACTGCAAGTCGCTGCGTGGCCTGGGCGTGGCCGAGGCCAAGATCGCCGCCCTGCCGGCCTGGTCGGTGTCAGAGGTGTTTGATCCCGCCGAGCGCGCCGTGCTGGCCTATGCCGACGCCCTGGTGCTGGACGGCGGTCGCGTCGCCGACGGCGTGTTCGCGGCCTTGAAAGGCTTTCTCGACGACGAACAGATCCTGGAGCTGACCTACATCAGCTGCCTCTACGAGATGCACGCCGTGATGAGCCGGGCGCTGCGGCTGGAGTTCGATGATCGTCCCGAAGCGGTGACCGAGGTCGCCGCGCCGGAGGCCTTCACCGCCCGGGACTTCATGGACACTGGGCGCTGAGGCAAGGCGCGGCCGTGTGTCGGGGGCAAGGCGGGCTCGGGAGCAAGGCTCCGAGCGCGGCCGGAAGGCCTTCTGGAATGAAAGGTAAAGACGCTAAAAAGCACTGTGACAACGATATGAAACTTTAGCGAAATGGCGAGTCTAAAAGGACGCTATTAGCACGGCGTTAGTCCGGAGGTGGTCCCTGCACCCGTAGTGGAGGCGTATCCTATGTTCACTTTGCGAGACACGGTTTCCTTTCTGGCGCCGGCGCGTCCCCACGACTTGGGCAAGACGCTCTATGATCGCTTCCGCGAAGAACCCGATAGTCTGATCATCCCTGTGCTCGACGAAGAGGATCGGCCGATCGGCCTGCTCGAGCGCAACGCCTTTTTCCTGCGGATGGCGGCCGAATATGGTCGCGCCCTGTACGCCAATCGCCCGATTTCGGCGCTGATGGACGTCGAGCCCCTGGTGGTCGACGCCGAGATGGCCCTGGCCGAGTTCACCACCGACAGCCTGTCCTATCGCGCCTCCGACCTGCTGCGCGGCTTCATCGTCACCGAAGGCGGGCGCTATCTGGGCGTCGGCACGGTGCTGGCCCTGCTGCAGGCGGCCAATGAGAGCAACCGCCGCGCCTTGGCCGAGCTGGCCTCGGCCAAGGCCACCGCCGAGCGCGCCCAGACCTTCATGACCACCGTGGTCGAGGCGATGCCGTCGATGGTGTTCGTCAAGCGCGCCGACGATCACAGCTATGTGCTGCTCAACCGGGCCGGCGAAAAAACCTTGGGCTTCTCGCGCGAGGAAATGATCGGTCGCACCGACGCGGATTTCTATGCGCCCGAGCAGGCGGCGATCTATGCCGAGCGCGACCGTGACCTGGCGGAGTCCGGCGAGGTTCGGGTGATCGAGGAGGACCTCGTGCCCCGCAAGGATGGCACGATGGCCATTCTTCGCACCAAGAAGATCGCCATTCTCGACGCCGATGGACGGCCCGAATATCTGCTGGGCGTGTCCGAGGATATCGCCGACCGCAAGCGCGCCGAGGCCCAGATCGCCCGCCTGGCCCATTACGATCCGCTGACCGAGCTGCCCAACCGCGTGCTGTTCCAGAAGGACCTCAGCGAGGCCCTGGCCCGACGCAGCCGGACGGGCGACCAGCTGGCCGTGCACTTCATCGATCTGGACCGCTTCAAGACCGTCAATGACACCCTGGGCCATCCGCTGGGCGACGCCTTGCTGCGCATCGCGGCCGAACGCCTGCGCGGCTGTGTCCGCGAAGGCGACACCGTCGCGCGCCTGGGCGGCGACGAGTTCGCCGTGGTCCAGACCGGACTCTCCGATCTGACCGGGGCGACCAAGCTGGCCGAGCGGGTGGTCGAGGCCATGGCCGCGCCGTTCGACCTGCTGGGGCATCAGGTGATGATCGGGGCCAGTGTCGGGGTTTCCGCCGCGCCCTCCGACGGCGACGACGCCGACGAATTGCTGAAGAAGGCCGACATGGCTCTCTATCGCGCCAAGGCCGACGGGCGCGGGGCCTTCCACTTCTTCGAACGGGCCATGGACGAGCAGCTGCAGGCGCGCCGGGCCCTGGAACTGGACCTGCGCCGGGCCCTGGTGGCCGGCGAGTTCCAGCTCTACTACCAGCCGCTGTACAATCTGGGCGACGACCGGGTGACGGGCTGCGAGGCGCTGCTGCGCTGGAACCATCCCGAGCGCGGCATGGTTTCGCCGGCCGACTTCATTCCGATCGCCGAGGAGATCGGCCTGATTGTCCAGCTGGGCGAGTGGGTGTTGCGCGAGGCCTGCTCCGAGGCGGCGACCTGGCCGAACCATGTGCGCCTGGCGGTCAATCTGTCGCCGGCCCAGTTCCGCGACCGAGGGCTGGTGCGCACGGTGATCTCGGCCCTGGCGGTCTCGGGCCTGCCGGCCGAGCGGCTGGAACTGGAGATCACCGAGTCGGTGCTGCTGCAGGACAACGCCGCCAACATGTCGATGCTGCACGACCTCAAGGCCCTGGGCGTGCGCATCTCGATGGACGATTTCGGCACGGGCTACTCCTCGCTGAGCTATCTGCGCTGCTTCCCGTTCGACAAGATCAAGATCGACCAGACCTTCGTCCGCGACATCCTCAAGGACAAGGACGCCATGGCCATCATCAAGGCGGTGCTCGACCTGGGCGCCAGCCTGGGCATCGTCACCACGGCCGAGGGCGTCGAGACCGAAGAGCAACTGAACGCCCTGCGCGATCAGGGCTGCGCCGAGATCCAGGGCTATTTCATCAGCCGTCCGGCCCCGGCCAGCGAGATTGCCCGGATGCTGGGCGTCGACGCCCGGACCCTGGGCAAGGCCGGTCAGGCGATCCGCTTGAGGGCCCCGGCCAAGTCCTCGACCATCTCCGGCGTCGTCGCCCAGGAGCACATGAAGCGGGCCGTGCCGTCCAGGAAGCGATAGACGAACCAGCCCTCGCCGTGCAGGCGTTCCAGGGCCGCGTCGTCCATGTCGACGAAGACGCCATTGGCCTCGACCGGATGGCGGAGGGTGAAGGGCATCAAGGCGGCCAGCTTGCGGGCCATGGCGTTGGCGTGGGCCGCGCGCGCCGCCCAGGGGCCGCCGTCGCCGCCGTCGCCCAGCAGGCCCAGCCACGGCGCGGCCAGGAACCGGCCCTTGCTGACCAGCTGGCCGGCGTGTTTGAGGCGGGCGTCCAGCCGCCGCGTGTGATCGGGATTGAGGAACACCACGGCCTCGGTCGGGGTCGAGCCGGCCTTGGTGCCGCCCATGACCAGGATATCGACGCCCATCTTGGCGATGCTCTTCAGATCGAAGCCCGCCGCCACGGCATTGGCCAGCCGCGCCCCGTCCAGGTGGACGCCATAACCCACGGCCTTCACCGGCGCGATCAGGTCCCGCAGATGGGCCTGGTCATAGACCGTGCCGTATTCGGTGGCGGTGGTCAGGGACAGGGCCGCCGCGGGCTGGTGGTAGGAGACGTCGGGCTGCGCCAAGGCGGTCTTCAGGGCCGCCAGGTCGATCTTGCCCGAGGCGCCCGGCAGGCCGATCAGGCCGACGCCCTGGCCGAAGAAGCCGGGGGCGCCGGTCTCGTCGGTGCAGATATGGGCGTGCTCGTGGGCCAGCACCGCCTCGTGCGGCTGGGCCAGCAGGGTCAGGGCGAAGGCGTTGGCCGCCGTGCCCGAGGCCGTGAACCGCACCTGGGCGTCGGCGTCGAGCAGCGCCCGGATGCGGTCGGCGGCGGCGGCGCTGACATGGTCGGTCCCGTAGCCCGAGGCCGTGCCGGCATTGGCGGCGATCAGCGCCTCGATCACTTCGGGCATGGCGCCGGCGACATTGTCGGAGGCGAAGTCGTAGCGGGCTTGTGTCATGCTCTCTCGATAGGGGGAGGCGTGGGCTCCGGGCAAGCCAGAACCCACGTCGCAAGCGGCCTGGCGGTCTCTTACTGGGCCGCCGCCAGAGCCTGGTTCAGATCGGCCAGGATGTCGTCAATATGCTCCAGGCCCACCGAAAGGCGCACATAGCCTTCGGAGACCCCGGTCGCGCGCTGCTCGTCGGCGCTCAGCTGCGAATGGGTGGTCGAGGCCGGATGGATGGCCAGGCTGCGGGCGTCGCCGATATTGGCCACGTGATAGAAGAGCTTGAGGCTGTCGATGAACTTGCGTCCCGCCTCGCGGCCCCCGGCCAGTTCGAAGCCGACCAGCCCGCCATAGCCGCCCGACAGGTAGCGGTCGGCGCGCTCGCGCTGGACGCCGGTCTGGAGGCTGGGGTGAATGACGCGGGTCACGCCCGGCGTCTGCGACAGGGCCTTGGCGACGGCCGCCGCATTCTCGCTGTGGCGGGTGATGCGCAGCGGCAGGGTCTCGACGCCCTGCAGGATCTGGAAGGCGTTGAACGGCGACAGGGCCGCGCCCAGGTCGCGCAGCAGCACCGTGCGGGCCCGCAGGATATAGGCGATGGGACCCAGCGGCTTGGCGGCCTCCGACCAGACCGCGCCGTGATAGCTGGGGTCGGGGGTATTCAGCGTCGGGCTGCGCTCGGGATGGGCGGTCCAGTCGAAATTGCCGCCGTCGATGATCACGCCGCCGATCGAGGTGCCGTGGCCGCCGATATATTTGGTGGTGGAATAGACGACGATGGCCGCGCCGTGCTCCAGCGGCCGGGCCAGCAGAGGGGCGGCCGTATTGTCGACGATCAGGGGGATGCCCAGGGCGCGGCCGATCTGCGCCACCTCGGCGATCGGGAAGACGGTCAGTTTCGGGTTAGGCAGGGTCTCGGCATAGTAGGCGCGGGTGCGCTCATCGGTGGCGCGGGCGAAGGCCTGGGGGTCTTGCGGATCGACAAAGCGCACCTCGATCCCCTGGTCGCGCAGGGTGTTGGCGAACAGGTTCCAGGTGCCGCCATACAGGTCGGTCGAGCTGACGATGTTGTCGCCGGCCCGGGCCAGGTTCTGGATCGCGAGGGCCGAGGCCGCCTGGCCCGAGGCGACGGCCAGGGCCGCGGCGCCGCCTTCGAGGGCCGTCAGGCGCTGTTCCAGGATGTCGGTCGTCGGGTTGCCCAGGCGCGTATAGATGTTACCGAGCTTGCGCAGGGCGAACAGGTCCGAGGCCTGCTCGGTGCTTTCGAACTGATACGAGGTCGTCTGATAGATCGGCGGCGCCACGGCCCCGGTCGCGGGATCGGCGCGCCAGCCGGCGTGCAGGGCCAGGGTCTCGGGGTGAAGCTTGCGGTCAGACATCGGCGTTTCCTGCTACTTTTCCTGACAAGGACAGAGCAACCCTAGTGGGGCCGCGCTGAGGTAAAACGCTGAATATTCTTGTCGGCGCCTCAGAAAAATTGAGGAGGCGTCCCGGCCGCGTCAGCCGATCTGGCGGGCCCAGGCGCGCACGTCTTCAACGAACAGCCCAGACTCCTCCATCGCCGCGAAATGACCGCCGCGCGGCATGTCGGTCCAGCGGGTGATGTTGTAGGCGCGATCGCACCAGCTGCGCGGCGGGGCCGAATAGAGCAGCTCGCCGGGGAAGTTGGCGAAGGCGGTCGGGGTCTCGCAGCGCACGCCGTCGGGCAGGACGATGCCGCCTTCCTCCATCAGGCCGCGATAGTACCAGGCGCCGGTCGTGAAGCTGTCGGTCATCACATAGAGCATGATGTTGGTCAGCAGCTGGTCGTCGCTGAACACCTGCTCGAACGGCTTGCCCGACAGGTCGGCCCAGTCATGGAAGCGCTCCAGGATCCAGGCGGCCTGACCGACGGGGTTGCCCGCCCCAAGCCAGGCCAGGGACTGCGGCTTGGAGACCTGCAGGCGCAGATAGGCGCCCATCACGTCCATGGCGAAGGCGGTGCGCTGGATCCAGGCGATCTCGGCCTCGCCCTGCGGCGGCCCGGCCGGGCGAAAGCCGATCATGTTCAGGTGGATGGCTTTCACATGCGCGGCGTGGTCCAGGCCCAGCCACGAGGTGACCAGCCCGCCCCAGTCGCCGCCCTGGGCCAGATAGCGGTCATAGCCCAGCTCTTGCGTCATCAGGCTGTTGAACAGCCGCGCGGTGGCCCTCTGGCCGATCGGGGCCTTGGGCTTTCCCGAAAAGCCAAAGCCGGGCAGGGACGGGATCACCAGATCAAAGGCGTCGGCCGGGTCGCCGCCGAACCGTGACGGGAAGGCCAGGGGCTCGATGGCGTCCCAGAACTCGAAGTGCGATCCCGGCCAGCCATGGGTCAGCAGCAGCGGCCGCTTGCCGCCCGCCTCGCCGACCACGTGGACATAGTGGATCTCGAGGTCCTCGACCCTGGCCGTGAACTGCGGATAGCGGTTCAGGGTCTCGACCGCCTTGGCGACATCGAAGCCGTCGGCCCAATAGGCGGTCAGGCGCTTGAGGGTCTGGGCGTCGCAGCCATGGTTCCAGCCGCCGCCCGCGAAGGTCCCCTCGGGCGCGACCGGAAACTCATAGGCCCGGATCTGGGCTCGAACCTTGTCGACGGCCTGCTGGCTCCACTCGACCTTGAACGGCGTGGCCATGGCGTCCTCCCTGTTTTGTCGGAGGGTCCGGCGGGTGACGTGGGGGAGGTCAACAAAAACTCCGCTCTCCCAATCCCGCAGGCGAGAAGGGAGAAGACACGGCTTGACCACCTCACGCGGAAACCCGCTGAAGGGATGGGAAGGGCTGCGGAGCGTCCGGGCCTCGCCCGGATGAGTGAGTAGTGAATACCGTTTCGACGAAGATGAACGCTCCGCGCAGCCGTTATTC
>JAHINZ010000490.1 GCA_018895795.1 Alphaproteobacteria bacterium | reverse complement strand
GCCAATTTGGAAGCCTGCTTCGCCAGCGGCGAGATCGCCGTGATCGCCGGCTTCCAGGGCGTGACCCCGAACCAGCGCATCACCACCCTGGGTCGGGGCGGCTCGGACACCTCCGCCGTGGCCATCGCCGCCGCCGTGAAGGGCGCCTGCGACATCTACACGGACGTCGACGGCGTCTACACGACCGACCCGCGGATCGAGAGCAAGGCCAGGCGCCTGGCCAAGATCAGCTACGAAGAGATGCTTGAAATGGCCTCGCTGGGGGCCAAGGTGCTGCAGACCCGTTCGGTCGAGATGGCCATGGCCCATCGCGTCCCGGTGCGGGTGCTGTCGAGTTTCGTCGAACCCGGGGAAGCTCCCGGCCAAGGTACGATCGTCTGCGACGAGGAAGAAATCATGGAAAAGCGCATCGTCTCGGGCGTCGCCTATAGCCGCGACGAAGCCAAGATCACCCTGCTGGGCCTGCCCGATCACCCGGGCGTCTCCTCGCAGATCTTCGGGCGTCTGGCCGACGCCAACGTCAATGTCGACATGATCGTCCAGTCGCGGGCCCGCACCAATGCGACCGCCAATATGGAGTTCACGGTCGGCAAGCGCGACGCCGCCCGCGCCGTCGAGATCGTCGAGGCCGCCCGCAAGGAGATCGGCTTCGAGGCCGTGGCCGTCGACGAGGACGTCTCGAAGGTCTCGGTGATCGGGGTGGGCATGCGCAGCCACGCCGGCGTCGCCCAGTCGATGTTCGCGGCCCTGGCCGAGAAGAACATCAATATCCAGGTGATCTCGACCTCGGAGATCAAGATCAGCGTGCTGATCGACTCCGCCTATACCGAACTGGCCGTCCGGGCCCTGCACGCGGTGTACGGGCTGGATCAGCTTTAGGGTTGATTGCCAACAGCCCGTCATCCCCCGCTTCATGCGGGGGACCCAAGCTGTGCCTGCCGATCCTGCTTGGGTCCCCCGAACAAGTCGGGGGATGACGAACTGGAATTATGTTGGCCGCCGGTCGAAGGTCGTCCAAACGTCGCTTGGCGGCGTTATGAGCTCTAGTCCGCCCGCCCCCGAGAGCCCCCATGTCCGACGTCTTCAAGTTCGATCCCGCTGCCAAGACCGTCACCTTCGAAGGCGAGGAAGGGCTGGAGCTGATCTATGATCTGCTGCTGCGCGCCAAGTTCGGCGACGGCTATGAAAAGCCCCTGCTGATCAGCCCGTGGCTGGCCAAGCTGCTCAAGCAGCTGGACCAGGCCCTGCCCGACGAAGGCCAGTGGTTCCCCGAGCGTCCCGGCCAGCCGATCTTCGACACCGACGACCTGCTGGCCATGGGCGACGCGGTGATCGAGGAAGGTCACACCGTGGGCTGGTGGTCGATGACCGAGCCGGAAAAGCGGGCCTATCTGCGCGAGACCATCGCCGCGCCGCACCCGCTGACCGACCTGGAGGTCGCGTTCATCGAGGACGATATCGACGCCGCCCTGGAACAGGCCCGCCGCCTGGTCGCCGACGCCTCCAAGCCCCTGGCCCTGCCGGGGCACGGCTAGGGCGTAGGCCTTCTCCCGCAAGGGGAGAGGGAATTTTCGCAAAGTCCCGCCTCAGCCAGTTCTGTTAAAGCTTGCGGATGACCCACCCCCGCAACCTCCTGCTCGGCCTGCTGTGCGGCCTGGTCGCCGGCGCCTTCTGGGGCGGCGTGTTTTTGGCCCCGCTGCTGCTGCACGCCTTCACGCCGCTGCAGATGACGGCGGGGCGCTATCTGGCCTATGGCGTCGCCTCGCTGGTGTTGCTGGCCCCGGCGGCGCGGACGGTGTTTGGCCGCATGACCGGCAAGGACTGGCGCGATCTGGCCGGGCTGAGCCTGCTGGGCAATCTGATCTACTATGTCGGTCTGGCCGTGGCGGTGCGGAACGCGGGCGTGGCGGCGGCGTCGCTGATCATCGGCCTGCTGCCGGTGACGGTCACCCTGGTCGGCGCCCGGCCAGGGCAAGGCGTGGCGCTCCGCCGTCTGGCCGCGCCCCTGGCCCTGCTGGCGGCCGGGGTGGTCTGCATCAATGTCGACGTGTTTCGCAGCGGCGACGGCGTTCCCGTCCCGCGCCTGATCCTCGGCGTGCTGGGCGCCGTCCTGGCCCTGGCCTGCTGGACGCTCTATGCGGTGTGGAACGCCCGCCGGCTGGCCGCGACCCCGCGGTTCAACAGCCATGAGTGGTCGCTGCTGACCGGCGTGGTCACCGGCGCCCTGTCGCTGGCGCTGATCGTCCCGGCCTTCGCCCTGACCGGCGCGGCCCACGGCTCCGGCGCCTGGACCCTGTTCTGGGGCGTCAGCCTGGCCGTGGCCCTGGGGGCGTCGGTGATCGGCAACGGCCTGTGGAACGCGGCCAGCAAGCTACTGCCGCTGAGCCTGTCGGGCCAGCTGATCGTGTTCGAGACCCTGTTCGCCCTGATCTATGGCTTCCTGCACGAGGGCCGCTGGCCCCGCCCGCTGGAAAGCCTGGCCATCGCCCTGATGCTGGCCGGGGTGCTGTGGTCGGTGTCGCTGCACCGGCCGGCGGCGGGGGGCGAGCCTGCGCCGTAACTTTGCTCCGCTCTCCCCGGCGAAGGCCGGGGCCCAGATTCAGCCTGAGCGTCTGGGGATGATGCGCCTTCTGCCTCAACCCAATCGACCAAGTCACCGGGTTCGATCTGGGCCCCGGCCTTCGCCGGGGAGAGCGGGAGAATGAGACCCCAACATGACTGGAACCTGAACAGCGCCGTTCAGATCGGGTTCAAGCGCCGCTTGCGACAAAGGACCCAACAGCGCCGCACCGGAGTTCCGGACCTGGCGACGCTTCTGGACAGGAGCCCGCCATGAACACCATTTCCAAGACCCTGATCGCCGGCGCCGTCGCCGCCGCCATGATCGCGCCCGCCTCGGGCGCGTTCGCGGCCGAGCGCCACGACAAGAAGAGCGACACCACCCAAAAGGCCATTATCGGCGCCCTGATCGGCGGCATCGCCGGCGCGGCCCTGTCGAAGGGCGATACAGGCGGCATCGCCATCGGCGCCGTCGCCGGGGCGGCCTTGGGCGCCGCGTCGGGCAACGGCAACACCGATCGCCGCTACGGCAACGGCTATCAGAGCCGTCCAGACTATAACGGCTACGGCAACGGCTACAGCCAGGGCTATCAGAGCCAGCCGACCTATAGCGGCTACAGCCAAGGCTATCAGAGCCGGCCGACCTACACCGGCTACAGCCAGGGCTATCAGAGCCGTCCGGCCTATAACGGCTACAGCCAGGGCTATCAGGCCCGCGGCCCGCGCCATCACCGCGACAACCCCTATGGCCAGAACGCCTACGACGTTCGTTATGGCCAGGACGAGCATGACGCGCGCTACGAGGTCCGCCACGACCACGACGACCGCCGCTAGGTCCTGATCCCGATCCTATGGCGAAGACTCGCGCCGCCCTTCTGACGGAGGGCGGCGCCTTTTCGCGTGGCGGGCGATACAATCTTTGCGCCAGACGGCGCGGATCGCTGTCACGTCCGCGAAATCTGCTATAGCGCGCTGAGGGCGCGAGCGGCTTCTTAACCCATCACGGTTTGAGTCGGGTTAGATCGCCGCGAACACAGGGAGAGCGCGACAGCTCATGGCGGCATCCGGCATCGCCGTTCGAGGACCTCGCAGTCTGCTTCGGCAGATCCGCGAGGCCATGGCCGGAGGCGGCCCCGCCCAGGCCAAGCTCGACATGGTGGTGCGCACCATCGCCATCTCGATGGTGGCCGAGGTCTGCTCGATCTATCTGCGTCGCGCCTCGGGCGACCTGGAACTGTTCGCCACCGAAGGCCTGGCCCCCGAAGCCGTCCACGTCACCCGGCTGAAGCCGGGCGAGGGCCTGGTCGGCGAGACCATGCGCATCGGTCGGCCGCTGAACCTGTCGGACGCGCCGCACCATCCGGCCTTCGCCTATCGCCCGGAAACCGGCGAAGATCCCTATCACGCCTTCATGGCCGTGCCCCTGCTGCGCGGCGGACGCTCGATCGGCGTGCTGGTCGTCCAGAACCGCACCGAGCGGGTCTATGGCGAGGAAGAGGTCGAGGATCTGCAGATCATCGCCATGGTCCTGGCCGAGATGGTCAGCGCCGGCGAACTGCTGGGCCTGGACGAACTGAAAGACGTCGAGATCGCGCCCCACAAGCCCGAGCGGCTGAAGGGCGCGCGCTTCGCCGAGGGTCTGGCCTATGGCGTGGCCGTGTTGCACGAACAGCCCGTGGCCCCCGAGCAGCTGCTGTCGGCCGACTCGGCGGCCGAGGAGGTTCGGCTGCAGGTGGCGATCACCGCGCTGCAAAGCCAGATCGACGAGATGCTGGACGGCCAGGGCGGCCTGGTCGGCGCCTCCTATGAGGTGCTCGACACCTACCGTCTGTTCGCCCACGACCGCGGCTGGAACCGCGGGCTGGAAGAGGCCGTGCGCTCGGGCCTGACCGCCGAGGCGGCGGTCGAACGCGTGCGTTCCGAGCACCGCGCCCGCCTGGGCCAGGCCCGCGACCCCTATCTGCGCGAGCGCCTGCACGATCTGGAAGACCTCAACGACCGACTGTTGCGCCACCTGTCGGGCGATGTTCACGCCGTGCGCCAGCTGCCCGACAACGCCATCCTGATCGCCCGCAACCTGGGCCCGGCCGACCTGCTGGAATATGACCGCACCAAGCTCAAGGGCATCCTGCTCGAGGAAGGTTCGGCCGCCAGCCATGCCGGCATCGTGGCCCGGGCGCTCGACATACCCTGCGTCGGCCGCCTGGCCGGTCTGCGCGACCGGGTCAGCGAGGGCGATCCGGTGGTGGTCGACGCCGAGACCGCCGAGGCCTGGCTTCGTCCGCGCCCGGACGTGGTCAAGTCGCTGAAGGCCCGGATGGAGGTCCGCGCCCAGCGCAAGGCCGAGTTCGCGCGCCTGCGCGACACGCCCGCCTTCACCAAGGACGGGGCCAAGGTCACTCTGCTGATGAACGCCGGCCTGGCCGTCGATCTGGACATCCTGGGCGAGACCGGGGCCGAGGGCATCGGCCTGTTCCGCACCGAATTCCAGTTCATGGTCGCCGAGGAGATGCCGCGTCTGGAGGCCCAGACGGCGCTCTATGAAAAGGTGCTGGAGGCCGCCAACGGCATGCCTGTGACCTTCCGCACCCTGGACCTGGGCGGCGACAAGCTGCTGCCCTACATGGAGATGGAGCGCGAGGACAATCCAGCCCTGGGCTGGCGCGCCATCCGCATGGGTCTGGACCGTCCGGCCCTGCTGCGCATGCAGATCCGCGCCCTGATCAAGGCCTCGCGCGGCCGCGAACTGCGGATCATGTTCCCGCTGGTGGCCAATGTGGACGAGTTCCGCGCCGCCCGCGCCTTTGTCGACCAGGAAGTGGCCTGGGCCCTGAAGCGCGGCCGGCCCGCCCCGGCCCGTCTGGACGTCGGGGCGATGATCGAGGCGCCGTCGCTGCTGTGGCATCTGGACGCCCTGCTGCCGATGACCGACTTCGTGTCGGTCGGCACCAATGATCTGATGCAGTATCTTTTCGCCGCCGATCGCGGCAATCCGAAGATGGCCGATCGCTATGATCCGCTGTCGCCGGCGGCGCTGCGGGCCCTGAAGACCATCCAGCAGGCCTGCGCCGACACCGGCACGCCGGTGTCGGTCTGCGGCGAGATGGCGGGACGGCCGCTGGAGGCGTTCGCCCTTGTGGCCTTGGGTTTTGATCGTCTTTCGATGCCGCCGGCCGGCATCGGGCCGGTCAAGCAGATGGTGCTGTCCTGCGATCGTGAAGCCGCCCGGCGCAATGTCGAAGCGCTGCTCAAGGGCTCGGCGGGATCGCTCCGGGGCGAGATTGAAACCCTGGCGCGAAAGCTTTACGTCGCGGTGTGATCCGCGGGCGGTTAACCAAGCTTTGCTGTTTAGTGTATTGAATCCCGTAACTTACTTTGATATCCACAAAGAACTGTTAAGCGCTTCGTGCAATACGGAGCGGGGTGGGGCGTGGCGCTCGCGCGTGACGCGATTTTTGGGGTGAATAGGCCGAAATGGCGCTGGATACGGGCAGTGTAAGGCACTTGCATCTGGTTTCCGACGTCGAGCCCGATGAGGGTTTCGTGGCGGTCGGTCAGCCATCGGTTGAAGAGGGTGTCGATATCGGCGCCGCGCTGCGGGCCGCCCGCACCTTCCGGGGACTCACCACCCAGGACGTGGCCGACGCCACGCGCATCCGTCAAAGCTATATCGACGCGCTCGAGGACCTGCGGCTGGAGGAGCTGCCCTCGCGTCCGTTCACGATCGGCTATGTCCGCGCCTACGCCAACCTGCTGGGTCTGGACGGCGAGGCCGCCGTGCTGCGCTTCAAGAACGACGTTCCCGACGAGGGCGAGCCGCTGCGCGCGCCGGTCGGCGTGCGTCACGAACGCGATCCGCGCCTGGCCCTGGTGCTGGTGGCCGGCATGCTGCTGATCGGCGCGATCCTGCTGTGGAACGTGGCCCGACGCGCCATGGAGAAGGACGCCCCCTCCAGCCAGGTCGCCGCCAATGCGACCGCGCCGCGCTCGGCTTCGGCCCCGGCCGGTTCGGCCGTCTCGCTGGGCGCGCCGCTGCCGGCCCCGGTCGAATCGACCACGCCCGAGCCCTACAAGACGCCGGGTCTGGATGACGCCGCCGCCAATGGCGGTTCGGCCGACGCCGCCACCGCCGCGTCCAAGGCGCGCGCCTCCGCGGCGGCCTCGGGCGGGCCCGAGATCGACGCCGCCCATGTCGCCGCCCTGGGCTCGCCGTTCAAGCCGCGCGGGGCCGTCTATGGCGCCGCCGCCGCCGACAGCTCGGGCGTTGTGCTTCTGGCCCGCAAGGCCGCGACCCTGGTGGTGCGCGGGGCGGACGGATCGGTCTATTTCGCCCGTCAGCTCAGCGCCGGCGAAGCCTTCCGCGCGCCCCGCTCGATGGGCCTGTCCGCCGACGTCTCCGATCCGTCGAATTTCGACGTCTATACCGGCGGCGTGATGACGGGCCGGCTCACGGCCTCCACCACGGCCTTGAGCAAGCTGGTCAAGCCGGCCGCCTAGACCGGCGCTCGCGCCCGTCCGGCAGCCTTATCTCAGCGCGGCCGGCGATCGAGCGTATCGAACGGAGACCCTTGGGTTCCGGCCGCAAAAGCCTTAGATTGTCGTCATGGCCGCAGATCACACCCACCTTCGCCCCTGGCGTTCGATCACGCGTCGCGTGTCGCGCAAGATCCGTGTCGGGACTGTCGAGGTGGGGGGCGACGCGCCGATCACCGTGCAGTCGATGACCAACACCCTGACCAGCGACGCCAAGGCGACGCTGGAGCAGATCCGTCAGCTGGAAGAGGCCGGGGCCGACATCGTCCGCGTCTCCTGCCCCGACACTGACAGCACGGCGGCCTTCAAGACCATCGCCCGCGAGTCCAAGGTCCCGCTCGTGGCCGACATCCACTTCCACTACAAGCGCGGCATCGAGGCGGCCCAGGCCGGCGCGGCCTGCCTGCGGATCAATCCGGGCAATATCGGCAGCCCCGACCGGGTGCGTGACGTGATCCAGGCGGCCCGCGACCACGGCTGCTCGATGCGGATCGGCGTCAACGCCGGCTCGCTGGAGCGCGAACTGCTGGAAAAGTATGGCGAGCCCTGCCCCGACGCCATGGTCGAGAGCGCGCTGAACCACGCCCGCATCTTGCAGGACCACGACTTCCACGAGTTCAAGATCAGCGTGAAGGCGTCGGATCCGTTCATGACGGTGGCGGCCTATTATCAGCTGGCCGAGCGCATCGACTGCCCGCTGCATCTGGGCGTCACCGAGGCCGGGGCCCTGCGCACCGGCACGGTGAAGTCGTCGATCGGCATCGGCGCGATGCTGTGGGCCGGCATCGGCGACACCATCCGCGTCTCCCTGGCCGCCGATCCGGTCGAGGAGATCAAGGTCGGCTTCGACATCCTCAAGTCGCTGGGCCTGCGCCACCGCGGCGTCAACATCATCGCCTGCCCGTCCTGCGCCCGTCAGGGTTTCAACGTCATCAAGACGGTGGAGGCCCTGGAAGAGCGCCTGGCCCACATCAGCCAGCCGATGTCGCTGTCGATCATCGGCTGCGTGGTCAATGGCCCGGGCGAGGCCCTGATGACCGACCTGGGCTTCACCGGCGGCGGGGCCGGCTCGGGCATGGTCTATATGGCCGGCAAGGCCGACCACAAACAGTCCAATGACGGCATGATCGAGCACATCGTCGAGCTGGTCGAACAGCGCGCCGCCGAACTGAAGGCCGTCGCCGACGCCGAGGCGCTCGCGGCGGAGTAGCCGGCAGTAGATCCTCTCCCTTTGGGATAGGCGCGCCGGCGGCAAGCTGTCCCCCTAGATCACCGCCCGCGCCCGCTCATCCACGTCCGCAAGCGCCGCCGCGACGATCCGCAGGCCGCGCTCCAGGTCGTCGCGGTCGCGGGCCGCGCCTAGGCACAGGCGCACGCCGGGGGTCAGGCCCGGCGTCACCACCGGGGCCGAGGGCGGGGTCAGCTCGACGCCGCCGCGCAGGGCCCGGCCGGCCAGGCGCTCGGCGTCCAGTTCGCTCATCGCCAGCCAGACATGCGGCGCGCTGGCCGACATCGGGACCTCGATCGCGTCGCCCAGGATCTGGCGGGCCAGGGTCAGGCGGGCGGTCATCTCGGTCCGGATCTCGCCGACGATCGCGTCCGCCGCGCCGTCCTCGATCCACTGGGTCGCGATCAGGCCGCCGAAGCTGGGCGGGGCGTAGCTGAGGGCCCGGACGGCGCGCAGCACGCGGTCCAGGTGATCGCCCGGCGGGACGATCAGAAAGCCGGTGCGCAGGCCCGGGGCTAGGGACTTGGACACCCCCGAGACGTGCAAGGTGCGCTCGGGGGCCAGCACCGCGAACGGCGGCGGCGCGCCGGGGGCGTAGACCGCATAGATGTCGTCCTCGATGATCATCAGGTCGTGCTTGCGGGCCACCGCGATGATCTGGGCCCGGCGACCGGCGCTCATGATCCGGCCCGTGGGGTTCTGCAAGGTGGGCTGCACGGCCAGCACCTTGTAGGCGCCGGTCGCGGCGGCCTCGTCCAGCACGTCCGGGCGCAGGCCCTGGGCGTCCATGGCCAGGCCCTTGAGGCCATAGCCCATGTGCTCGGCCAGGGCCTTGACGCCATAGAAGGTCGAGGCCTCGCACAGCACCGTGTCGCCGGGCCGGGTCACGGCGCCGAAGGCCAGGGCCAGGCCCTGCTGGGCGCCGGCGCAGACGATCAGGCGGGTCCAGTCGGCGCCCGTCAGGCCGCCGGTGCGCGCCAGCCAGGCGGCGCCCGCCCGGCGCTGGACCTCCATCCCGGCCGGCGGGGCATAGGCCAGGTGGTCCAGCAGGTCGCCGCGTCGGCGCAGTCGGCTCAGGGTGTCGGCGATCCGCAGGTCGGCCGGGCCGCGGGGGGCGATGTTCTGGGCCAGATTGATCAGGCCGCCGTCGGGGGCGGCGGACGGCCGCGCCGCCGCCCCGCCGCGCACGAAACTGCCGCGCCCCACATGGGCCTGGACCAGTCCCGCCTTCTCGGCCTCGACATAGGCGCGGGTCACCGTGCCCAGGCCCAGGCCCAGACGGTGGGCCAGGTCGCGCTGCGGCGGCAGACGCGCGCCGGCCGCCAAGGCCCCCGAGGCGATGTCGCCGCGCAGGGCGTCGACCAGGCGCTCATAAAGCGGCGCCTCGCCGTCGCTCAAGGTCGGAATCCAGGCGGCCATGGCGGTCTCCATAATTGTCATCATGACAATACTTATTTTGACTCATGGATCAATCATCAACATCACAGTGACATTCTCTCGCCGTGGAGCCTCGCCATGACCCCTGATCTGCTGCTGGCCTTTGTCCTGTTCGCCTTCGCCACCGCCGGCACGCCGGGCCCCAACAACATGATGCTGCTGGCGTCGGGCGCGAATTTCGGCTTTCGCCGCACGATCCTGCACATCCTGGGGATCAGCGCGGGCCTGGGCGTGATGGTGGTGGCGATGGGCTGGGGATTGTCGGGCGTGTTCAAGGCCTTGCCGGTGCTGCATCAGGTGCTGCGCTGGGTCGGGGCCGCCTATCTGCTGTGGCTGGCCTGGAAGATCGCCACGGCCAAGGGCGTCAGCGACAAGACCGCCGGCGGTCGGCCGATGACCTTCCTGCAGGCGGCCGGCTTTCAGGGGCTCAACCCCAAGGCCTGGGCCATGGCCCTGGGCGCGGCCACCACCTATACGCCCGAGGGCGGCGGCGCCCTGACGGCCCTGATCCTGGCCGGAACCTTCATGCTGTGCGGTGTCCCGTGCAGCGCCGCCTGGGCCGGTTTCGGCCAGGGTCTGCGGGGCCACCTGGACCGCCCGGCCGTGCTGCGGACCTTCAATGTCACCATGGCCGTGCTGCTGGTCGCGTCGCTGTATCCGCTGATGAGCGAGCTGAAGGCGGGGTGACAGACCCGGGGCGGGGCGCCACCCTGAGGGGATGCGCATCCTGCTCGCCCTCGCGGCCGCCCTCGCCCTCATCGCCTCGCCCGTTCTGGCCCAGGACCTCAAGGTCACGGTGGCGGGGCGGGACTCGGTGATCCTGACCCCCGCCGAGGTCGCGGCCCTGCCGCGCGCCAAGGCGACGATCCAGGTCAAGGGGCAGGCCGTGACCTATGAGGGCGCGGTGCTGCACGAGGCCCTGCTCAAGGCCGGGGTGGTGGCGGGAGAGCGGCTGATGGGGCGGTATCTGAACCAGGTGGTGGTGCTGCGCGCCGGCGACGGTTTCACCAGCCTGCTGTCGATCGCCGAGACCGACCCGGTCTATCGCGCCAATCCGGTGATCCTGGCCGACACCGTCAACGGCCATCCGCTGGACGCCCGCGAAGGCCCCTACCGCGTGGTGGTCGACGGCGACCTGCGGCCGTCACGCTCGCCCCGCAACGTGGTGGCGGTCGAGGTCAAGGCGGGGTTCTGAGGCGGGGCGTCGCGGCGCGGGGATCCTTCTCCCCTTGCGGGAGAAGGTGGCGCGAAGCGCCGGATGAGGGGCTGAAAGGCCTATCGGGTCGGCGCGCAAGACCCCTCACCCGACCCGCTTCGCGGCCCACCCTCTCCCGCAAGGGGAGAGGGAATTCGCATCCGCTTTCGACCTCGGCCTCTAGCTCGCTTTGCGGGCGTCCCGCTCCAACTGATCAGCCTCACGGTCCATCTGGTCGGCCTGGGCCGGCATGCGGCGGGCGACATCCAGCAACTCGGCGTCGGTGACCACATTGCCGCGGGTCCGGTTGTCGGCGATCTGCCGGGCGCGATAGGCGGGATCGCGCAGGCGGACGGCCTCGGCGCGCAGGTCCTTGGCGCTGTTGCGCATCTGCTGGGCGCCTTGCGCCATCTGGACGCGGGCCTCGACCAACTGTCGTCCGGCCTCGGCGCGCGCGCGCTCCCCGGTCAGGCGCGCCCAGGTCCCTTCGACCCTCGCCAACTCGGCGCGGACGCGGTCGTGGTCGGCTTGGTGTCGGGCTTTGTCGGCCTGGACGCGGGCCTGGTCGGCCTGACGCCGGGTCTCGTCAGCTTGGGCCCGGGCGTCCTCGGCGCGCGCCCGCGCTTCGTCGGCGCCGCGGACCTCGGCGGCCGTGGCCGTCCGGTAATAGCTGCTGTGAATGACGGCTTCCGGCGGGGCGGGCGGCGGCGGCGGGGGCGGCGGCGGGGCGGGCGGCGCCGGCGGCAGAGGGGGTTCGGGCGGCGCGGGGGTCGCCACCTCGACCGGCTCCG
>JAHINZ010000489.1 GCA_018895795.1 Alphaproteobacteria bacterium | reverse complement strand
GCCGCCGCCGACGAGCTGGAACTGGCCCGCATGGTCGCCACGGCGGTCGAGATCGACGACCGTCCCAGCGCGTTCCGCTATCCGCGCGGCGAAGGCCTTGGTCTTGAAATGCCCGTGGGCTGCGCCGATCCGTTGGAGATCGGCAAGGGTCGCATCGTCCGCGAGGGGACCAGCGTCGCCATCGTCTCGTTCGGCACGCGCCTGTCGGAAAGCCTGAAGGCCGCCGATCTCCTGGCGGCGCGTGGCCTCTCGGCCACCGTCTGCGACGCCCGCTTCGCCAAGCCGCTCGATCTGGACCTGCTGTTGCGCCTGGCGCGCGAGCACGAGGCTATCGTCACGGTCGAGGAAGGCGCGATAGGCGGCTTCGGCGCCTTCGTGCTGCAGGCCCTGGCCCAGCACGGCGCGCTGGATCGCGGCTTGAAGATCCGCACCCTGGCCCTGCCCGACATCTTCCAGGATCAGGACAAGCCCGAGCTGATGTACGCCCAGGCCGGCCTCGACGCCGAGGGTATCCTGCACGGCGCGCTATCGGCCCTGGGCATCGACAATATCAGCGCGGCGGGGCGTCGCGCCTAGAGGCGTCCGCTAGGCGGCGCAAGATCGGAAGAAGGCTTTCACCTGGCCGCGGTCTCCCCGCGTCGCGTTCAGCTTGTGGCGCTCGCCATGGGTGATCACCGCCAAATCGCCGGTCAATTGGAAGCCGGCGAGGGCGGGCGCGCTCATCCGGCCGTTGGCTTCCAGCAGGCCGGCCTGGGCCATCGGGCCGTCAGCCCTCTGGGCGGGGAAACGACTTTCCGCGCCATCCGAGACCAGGACGATCTCGCCGCCGGTCAGGCCGACGGCGGAGATCCGGACGTTATCGGCTCCAGGCGAGCAGCTGAGCATCAACACCACGTCGTCGCTAGCCGGCCGGCCATAGGCCAGGCGAGGCGCTTCATCGGGGGCGACGAGGTGGGCCCAGCGATAGTCGCCGGTCGGCGCGTTGTGCGAGGCGCAGCCAGCCAGTCCCGCGAGTCCCGCAGTGAGCAGTCCCAAGGCGATAAGAGCGGTGGTCGAGCGTCCCATGGCGGTTCTCCTGCTTGAGGAACGCGATCGGAGCGCGGTGGTTCAAACGCAGCAGGCGCGGACACCCTTTCGGGGCCGCGCCTGAGCGTCATCGAGGTTGATGCGGCTGTTGTCGGAACCGCGTCGAAGGCCGCTAGAAAGGCGTGAAGCGCTCGACCAGGGCCTGGCCGGCCGGGGTTTTCTGGACTCGGCTGATGTCGCCCCGGCCGCCGTAGCTGATCCGGGCTTCGGCGATCTGGGTGTGCTTGATGGTGTTGGTTGAGGAGATGTCTTCCGGACGCACGATGCCCGCGACGGTCAGCTGACGTAGTTCCGCGTTGGTGCGCACCTCCTGCGTGCCCTGGATGACCATGTTGCCGTTGGGCAGGACCTGGCTGACCACGGCGGCGATCGTCAGGCTGATCTTCTCCGACCGGCTGATGCTGCCGCCGCCATTATTGCTGAACGTCGAATCCGTGCCGATGGCATTGGCGGGATCGAAGCCGCCCGGCAGGAACTTGCCCAGGCTCGATTCCAGGCCCAGCAGATGGCTGACGCCCCCTTTGCTGTTCGATGTGCGCGAACTGGCCGAGGTATTCTTGGTGCTGGCGCTGTCGTCGATCTCGATCTGGACGGTCAGGATGTCGCCCACCCGGCTGGCGCGCTGGTCGTTGAAGAAGGCGCGGGCCCCGACCCGCCATAGGGAGTTGGCGGAAGCGGCCTGGGGGCCGGGTTCGCGGGCGGACACGAACTGCGAGGTCATTGGGGCCAGTTGGGCCGGATAGCCGACAGGCGCCAGCTCGGGCCCCTTGACCGCTTCGACGACCGTCGAGCAGGCGGCGAGCGGGGCGATGGCGAGCAGAGCGATGGCGATCAGGGCGGAACGCATGACAATGACCTCTAGCGAGCGGCGTAGCGGGAAGGGGAGCGGCTGGCCTTGAGGCGCTGGGCCTCGGGCCCGACGATGGCGGAGCCGGGGCCGGTGGCGACGGCCTCGATGATCTTCTTGGACAGGCCGTTCTGGACGGCGAAGCTGTCGCCGACCGCGGCGACGGCCATGGCCTTGCCCTGCAGGGTCAGGGAAATGCCGCCGTCCTCATAGGTGACCGAGACCAGGTCGCCGTTCTTGATGACCTGCGCGGCGGAGACGTCACGCAGCGAGGCGGCCGCGCCTTCGCGCAGCGGCCGCCGGGCGGCCATTCCGATCAGGGCGTCGGCGTCTTGCGCCGCGTCGACCGGGGCGGCGGCGGCCTTGGTCCAGATCAAGTCCTGCGGTTGGACGATTTCGCCGGCCGCGAGGCTGCGGGCATAGGCAAGAACTTCCACATTGCCCCGCGCCCGAGCGGCGCCGGCGATTTCGCCGCCGCCTTCGACGCCCTGGCGGACGATGATGCGGCGGATACCTTGCGGATTGCTCCAGTCCAGACCCGCGCGGCGGGCGAAGGACTGCACCTGGGCGGCCTCGAGGACGGCCGACGGACCAACGCGGACGGCGACCTGAAGGGACGAGGCTGAACCGGCGCCGTCGAACAACTCGCCCAAGGTGATGCGGCCGTCGGAATCGGTGGTGTCGTATTTCAGCGTGACGGCCTGGCCGGCGAGGGCGGGGCCCGCCAGGGCCAGGGCGCAGACGGTGATCAGCAACCGCTTCATGCGCCTAGGACCTCAGCTGCGAGGTGGCTTGGAGCATCTGGTCGGCCGTGGTCACGACCTTGGAATTCATCTCATAGGCGCGCTGAGCGACGATCAGGGCGGTGATTTCGCTGACCGCGTCGACGTTCGAGGATTCGGTGTAGTTCTGCAGCAGGGTGCCAAAGCCGGGCTGGCCCGGGGCCGCGATATTGGCCGGGCCCGAACCGCCGCTTTCCAGGAACAGGTTGTTGCCGATGGCTTCCAGCCCGCCCTCGTTCATGAAGTTGGCCAGCTCGATCTGGCCGATCGTCTGCGGCGCCGGTTGACCGGAGATCGTCACCTGGACCAGGCCGGTCTTGCCGATGCTGGTGGCGACGGCGTTCTGCGGGATGGTGATGCCCGGCTGGACCAGATATCCGTCGTCGGTGACTACCTGGCCCTGGTCGTTGGTCGAGAAATTACCGGCTCGGGTATAGGCGGTTTCGCCGGTCGGCAGCAGAACCTGCAGATAGCCCTTGCCCTGGATGGCCACGTCCAGCTCGTTATTGGTCAGGGTGGGCGTGCCCTGTTCGGTGATCCGATAGACCGAGCCGGCCTTGACGCCGCCGCCGATCTGAACCCCGGTGGGAACCACATTCCCACCGCTGGAGGACTGGGCGCCGGCTCGTTCGACGGTCTGATAGAGCAGATCCTGGAACTCGGCCCGCTGACGCTTGAAGCCAACGGTGTTCATGTTGGCGATGTTGTTCGAGATGACCTCGACATTCAGCTGTTGGGCCGACATGCCGGACGCGGCGGTGCGCAGAGCTTGCATGACCTATGTTCCCTAGTTGACTTTGCCGAGGCGCTCGACGGCGGAGCGCGTCAGTTCGGCGGTGTTGTCCATCATTTTGGCCATGCTCTCGTAGGCGCGCTGCACCTCGATCAGCTTGGTGATCTGGACGACGGATTGGACGTTGGAGGCTTCCAGCATGCCTTGGTGCACGACGGCGTCCGGCGCGGGCTGGAGCGTGGTGTTGGAGGTGTTGCGATAGAGGTTGTCGCCGTCCTTGCTGAGCGAGGAGAGGTCGTCGGGGCGAACGACGCCAATCTTGCCGACGCTCAGCGCGCCTTGGCTGACGATGCCGTCCGTGCCGATGGTCACCGGACCTTGCTTGGGATCGATCAGGATCTCGCTACCGCCCTCGTCGAGCACGGGCGCGCCCAGTTGGGTGACCAGCTTGCCCTCGGGGTTGGTCGTGAAGCGACCGTCGCGGGTGTAGCGTTCTCCGCCGGCGGTCTGGATCTTGAAGAAGCCCTTGCCCTCGATCGCCACGTCGAAGTCGCCGCCGGTCTTGGTCATCGCGCCCTGGGTGAAGTCGCGGGTCACGCCGTCGTCGAGCACGAACTTGACGGGGTTCGAGCCGCCGATGGTCTTGGCGGGCTTGGCGGCCTCGGTTCGGACCATCAGGTCCTCGGTCTTGAAGCCGGTCGTGTTGGCGTTGGCGATGTTGTTCGCCACGATGTCGAGTTCGCGACGAAGGGTCATCTGTCGCGACAGGCCCACATACAGCGCGTTATCCATGACGAGTTAACTCGGGCGGCTGGCGCGAAAAATGCGCCGAATGGGTGATTGCAACCTTCGGGCCAACTCGAAAAAAGCTGTGAATACAAGGAATAGGAAGGTTAACGCGGGGGCGTTGGTCGGAGTCTGCCGGGCAGATTCAGCCTGCGGCGAATTGGCCTCCAAAACACATCGTTAACCATGCTCGCGCATGAGTGGGCGGGTAGATTCCAAGGAAGCGCGCGCGTGGCCAAGAAACCCCCGAAGGAAGCCCCCGCCCCCGAAGGCGAAGACGGCGCCGAAGGCGAAGCTCCCGCCAAGAAGAAGCCGCCGATTCTGATCATCGCGATCGCGGCGGGCGTTCTGGTGCTGGGCGGCGGCGGAGCCGCGGCCTTCTTCCTGATGAAGCCGAAACCCGAAGCCCACGGCGAGAAGGGTGGCGCTGAACACGGCAAGGAAAAGAAGAAAGAAAAAAAGGAAGAGAAGGGCGGTCACGGCGCCAAGGAAGGCGAGGCGAAGGGCGCCGAAGGCGCGGCCGGCACGCCGGTCATCAAGGAAGGCCCTGACGGCGTGGTATTCTACACCCTGCCCGATATCGTCGTGAACATGCAGACGGCGGACGGCAAGTCGACCTTCCTGAAACTGAAGCTGACCTTTGAGCTGCCCGACCAGGAAACGGCCGATGCGTTGACCCCGAATCTGCCCAGGCTGCAGGACATGTTTCAGACCTTCCTGCGTGAGCTGCGGCCGGAAGATCTGAACGGCAGCCAGGGCACCTTCCAGCTCCGCGTGGAACTGCTGCGTCGCGTCAATCTCGTCGCCGCGCCGTCGAAGGTGAACGCTGTCCTGATCGAGGAGATGCTGATCAACTAGCCCCTTCGGGAGCTGGTTGGGCGAACCAACATGGCGGACGAACTCGACGATCAGGCCGCGATGGCCCAATGGGCCTCGGAAAATCCGCCAGGCGCTC
>JAHINZ010000041.1 GCA_018895795.1 Alphaproteobacteria bacterium | reverse complement strand
CGCGCGAAGCTGACCCCGCCGTCCACGGTCACGGCCGAGCCCATCACATAGTCGCCGGCCCGCGAGGCCAGATAAATGGCCGTGCCGGCCATGTCCTCGTCCGTGCCGATCCGGCCGGCGGGAATAGCCTTCGACACCGCCTCGGCGTGGTCACGGGCGACCTTGTTCATGTCGGAAGCGAAGGCGCCGGGCGCGATGGCGCTGACCGCGATGTTCTCGGGGGCCAGGCGCAGGGCCATGCGCTTGGTCAGGTGCAGCAGGCCGGCCTTGGACGCGCCATAGGGATAGGTCTCTTCCTTGGCCACCGACTGGCCGTCGATCGAGCAGATGTTGATCACCTTGGCCACGTGATCCTTGGCCGCCGCGCGCAGCGGCGCGATCAGGGCCTGGGTCAGGAAGAACGGGGTCTTCATGTTCAGGTCGACGACCTTGTCCCAGCCGCTCTCGGGGAACTCATCGAACGGCGCGCCCCAGGCGGCGCCGGCGTTGTTGACCAGGATGTCGAGCTTGTCTTCCTTGGCCAGGATGCGGTCGGCCAGGCCCTGCATGCCCTCCATGGTCGAGACGTCGGCCGGCAGGGAGATGCATTCGCCGAACTCCGACAGCGCCTCGGCCATGGCGTCGCAGGCGGCCGACTTGCGGGCCGAGATGTAGACGCGCTTGGCGCCGTAGACGAGGAAGCCCTTGGCGATCATCGCGCCGATGCCGCGCGAGCCGCCGGTGACCAGGGCGACGCGGCCTTCGAGTGAAAAGAGGTTCTGCATGGTCTTGATCCCTTAGAAGCCGCGCGTGGCGGCCAAAGCCCCCAGCCGGCCGGTGATGTCGTGAAACTGGGCGACGGTCTCGTCGATGATCTGCTGGGCCGTCTTGACCTCGTCGATCAGGCCGACGGTCTGACCGGCCAGGGCCGGCGCCGCCTCCATGTCACCGCCGAAATAGACGCCCAGGATGCCCTTGAGCGCGTCGGCCGGCATCAGGCCTTCGTCATAGATGGCCTTGGTCCGCTCGGACTTCAGGGCCCGGATGCAGGGACTGGATTTCTTGTTGAGGATCCAGGTGCCGGTCTCCTTGCCGCCGGTGATCGCGGCCTTGTAGTTGTCGTGCACCGGGCTCTCGGCTGAACTGACGAAGCGGGTGCCCATCTGGATCGCCTCGGCGCCCAGGGCGAAGGCGGCCGCCATGCCGCGTCCGTCGCAGATGCCGCCCGCGGCGATCAACGGCACGTCGACCCGCGCGCGGATCGCCTGCAGCAGAACCAGGGTCGAGACCTCTTCGGGGTTCTTGAACCCGCCGCCCTCGGCGCCCTCGACCACCAGGCCGTCAATGCCGGCCTCGGCGCATTTGACCGCCGCGTCGACGGTCGGCACGGCGTGATAAACGACGATGCCGGCGTCCTTCAGCGGGCCGATGAACTTGGCCGGGCTGCCCGCCGAGGTGGTGACGAACTTGACCCCGCTGTCGCAGACGAACTTCAGCATGGCGTCGTCGCGCAGGAACATGATCGGCAGGTTGACGCCGAACGGCAGGCCGCTCTCGGCCATCTTGCGGATCTCGGCCTTGCAGTTCTCGGTTTCGCCCGACGAGGTTTCGATGATCCCCAGACCGCCGGCCCGCGACACGGCGCTGGCCAGTGGATAGCGGGCGATCCAGCCCATCGGGGCCTGGACGATCGGATATTTGGCTCCGGTGTGGGCCAGGACACGGTTCATGCTTGGGGTGCTCATGGGATCAGCAACACGCGGCCGACGGCCTGGCGGCTCTCGATATAGGCGTGGGCGGCGGCGGCTTGCGACAGCGGGAAGGTCCGGTCGATGACCACCTGAAGCTCGCCGCGGGCGGCCTCTTCGATCAGGGTCTGGATCATGTCGTGGACGCGATCGGTCATGATCTCGGCCCCCAGGAACACCCCGGTCAGGGTGCGGTTGCCGCCCATCAGCGAACTGACGTCCACCTTCATCGGCTCGCGCCCGGCATTGCCGACCAGCGAGACGCGACCGCGATAGCCCAGCGACAACAGGCTGCCCTCCAGGGTGGCGCCGCCGACCGGATCGACCACCAGATCGACGCCCTTGCCGCCGGTCAGTTTCATGACCTGCTCGACCACGTCGTCACGGCCGTAATTGATCCCATGATCCAGGCCGAACGCTTTCAGGCGTTCCAGCCGCTCGTCGCTGGAGGCGGTGGCGATCACCGTGGCCCCGGCTCGCTTGGCCAGCTGGATGGCGGCGATGCCGACCGCGCCGGCCCCGGCCTGGACCAGAACGGTCTCGCCGGCCTTCAGATGGCCCGCGCCGAACAGGCACTCATGAGCCGTGCCGAACGGCACCGGCATGGCGGCGGCCTTTTGCAGGTCGAAGCCGTCCGGGATCGGCCAGGCGTTGCGGGCCGGCACCGAGCGCAGCTCGGCATGCGAGCCGAAGGCGTTCACGGTGACGACCTTTTGGCCGACCTTCAGATGGGTGACCTCGGCCCCGACCTCGACGATCTCGCCGGCCGCCTGATAACCGACGATGTGCGGGCTGCCCGCCATCGCGCCACCGCCGCGATTGAGGGTGTCGCCGCCCTCGATGCTGACGGCCTCGACGCGGATGACCACGCCCGAGGCGTGACAGGGCGGATCGGCCACGTCTTCATAGCGCAGCACGTCCGGCGAACCGGTTTCGTAATAGACGGCGGCCTTCATGGCGCTCTCCCTAAACTGTCTTTTTTCCCGATCCGATCTCGCCGGCGATGGCCGGCCAGATCGCAAAGGGGGTTATTTCGAAGGATCGACCAGGGCCGAATAGACCAGCTGCTGGCTGACATCGTCGAGATTGCGCAAGGCCGGATCGCCGTCCTTGTTGAGAATGTGGATCATGCCCAGGAAGAACAGGTCGTTCTTCGGGTCGATCCAGAACCAGGTGCCGGCCGCGCCGCCCCAGCTGATCGTGCCCTCACCCACCGGCTCGCCGGCCTTGGCCGGGTCGGTGATGACCATAAAGTCCAGGCCAAAGCCCTGGCCGCGGGCGTTGGTGAACGAGCCCTCCTTGCCGGTCATGATGGCGTCGTTCAGATGGTTGGAGCCCATCAT
>JAHINZ010000488.1 GCA_018895795.1 Alphaproteobacteria bacterium | reverse complement strand
GCCTCGGGTCGTACTTGGCGACGTCTGGATGAGCGCCGAGCCGACCCCCTCCGGCCCTCTGGGCCACCTCCCCCAGAGGGGGAGGATCAACCAGAACGTCCTCAACCCAACCCCTTCCCGGACCTTGCCGATGTCCGCATTCAGGCCACGCGTCACTCGACCCGCGCCGCCCCGCCGCGAAGCGCCGGCCGAAAACCCTAAGCCCGCTCCGCCTTCCCCCGCGCCGTCAGCCAGTACATCACCGGCGTCGCCACCCGTGACAGCAGGGTGCTGGTGATCAGCCCGCCGATGATGGCGATGGCCAGGGGCGAGTAGAGGCCCGAATGCTCCAGGGCCAGGGGCAGCAGTCCGCCGATCGCCGTGACCGAGGTCAGCAGCACCGGCAGGAAGCGCACCTCGCCGGCCTTTTCGATGGCGTCGTGCAGGCCCATGCCGCCCTTGCGCAGCTGTTCGGTGAAGTCGACCAGCAGGATCGAGTTCTTGATCTCGATGCCGATCAGGGCGATCACGCCGATCGTGGCGGTGAACGACAGCGAATAGCCGGTCAGGGCCAGGGCCAGCACCGCGCCGAAGATCCCGAACGGGATGATGCCGGCCACCACCAGGGCCGTCTTGAACTTCTGGAATTCCAGAACCAGCACCGCCAGGATGCCGAACACCGCCACCAGCACCGCCGCCCCCAGGCCGGCGAAGCTTTCCGACTGCGCCTCGGCCTGGCCGCCCAGGCTGAGGCGATAGCCGGGCGGCATCGGCAGGTCCTTGGCCAGTCGCGCCGCGACGTCCTGGGTGACCTTGGCGGCCAGGAAGCCGGTCGAGACATAGGAGGTCACCGTCACCGTCCGCTCACGGTCGAAGCGGTCGATGCGGGCGGGGCTGGAGGTCAGGGTCGGGGTGGCGATGGCGTCCAGCCGGGCGGCCAGGCCGTCGGCGGTGGGCACATAGACGCTTTTCAGGGCCGACAGCGGATTGCGCGCCGCGCCGTCGGCGGTCTCCATCGGCAGGCGCACCTTGACCGCATAGTCGTCGCCGTCCGGATCGCGGAAGCGACCGGTCTCCTCGCCCGACAGGGCCAGCCGGGCCGCGCGCCGCGCCGCGCCGGCCGGCACGCCGAGGGCCGCGGCCTTGGCCTCGTCGACGCCGAGATCCAGGTCGGTGCGGTCCAGGCGGACGGGGTTGGTGACGTCGCGGGCCCCCGGCGTGGCCTTGAGGATCGCCTCGGTGCGGGCGGCCAGGGCCTTCAGGGCGTCGAGGTTCTGGCCGGTCAGGCGGATGGCGATCGGCGCGTCGATCGGTGGGCCGTTCTCGAAGGTGACCACGCTGATCCGCGCGCCCGGAAAGGCCAGGAAGTCGCGACGCAGGCCGTCCAGCACCTTTTCGCTCCGGCCCGGTTCCCAGCGTTTCAGACTGACGAACACCTCGGCATAGGTGGTGGCGCTCTCGCGTTGCTGCTGGTTGTAGAAGATCTGCGGATTGCCGCGGCCCAGATTGGCGGCGCGCCAGACGACCTGCGGTTCGGCCTTCAGGCGCTGTTCGACGAACTTCAGGGCGCGGTCGGTGCGGGCCAGGGACGAGCCGTCGGGCGTCTCGATCCGGACCAGGAACTGCGGCGTCTCGGCGGCGGGGAACAGGCTGGAGCCGATCAGCTTCATCAGCGGAAAGGTCGTCAGGCACAGGGCCAGCATCAGGGCCAGGGCCAGCCACGGCCGCGCCAGGGCTCGATGCAGCACGGGCCGGTAGAAGCGGTGGATGCCGCCATTGACCGCCTTCAGCAGGGCGTTGCCCTCGGGGTCGGAATGCTTGTCCAGGATGCGGCTGGCCAGGAACGGGATGATGGTCATCGAGACCAGCAGCGAGGCGGCGATCGTGCACAGCACCGTCACGGGCAGGGACTTGATATAGGCGCCGGAGCCGGCGGGCAGGGCCATCAGCGGCAGGAAGGCCAGCATCAGGGTCGCCGTGCAGCCCAGCACCGCCAGGCCGATCTGACGCGTGCCGTTGACCGCCGCCTGCGTCCGCTCCTCGCCCTCGCGGATGCGGCGGGCGATGTTCTCGGTGATGACGATG
>JAHINZ010000487.1 GCA_018895795.1 Alphaproteobacteria bacterium | reverse complement strand
GTCAGGCTGTCCAGATTGGCCAGGCGGTCGTTCTCGTCGCTCAGTATCTGGGCGTGGGCGGCCTTCTCGATCAGGGCGCCGCGCGATTCCACCAGGTCGGAGAATTCCCGATAGTGGATCAGCAGGATGACAATCATCGCCGCGGCCACCACCAGAACATTGAGCGAAATGGCCTCGAAGACCGGCTTTCCCGTCAGGCCGAAGAACAGGATCATCGGCCCCAGCACGATGACCGTCACGACCAGCGCCGCGGCCCGCAGATGCATCAGGCAGAAGATGCAGGCGATCACCGTGATGGCCATGTAGAAGGCCACATGGCTTTGCTGATAGGCGTCGCCATAGGGATAGAGCGACAGGGACCAGGCCGTGAAGGCGACAGCCATCACGGCGGCGGCGATGATCGTCCCCCGCAGCATCCTCGCCGCCTGGCCCGCGTCCATGCCGGCCTTGCGCAGTCGACGCCAGCTCAACATCCGCGCCCCGCAGGCGAGGATCATCACCAGCGGACCGCCGATCGTGAGAAGGGGCGGCGCGGACCGGAAATGGGTGACCGCCAGCGCGATCGCATTGACCAGCACAACCAGATACATCATCGGCACTTGGCGCGAAAAGGCCGTCGCCTGCGCGATCAGAAGCTCCGGCCGATCCTGACGGATCGCGAAGACCGACGCGATTCTCTTCACAAACGCCATCTATGCCTGCCCCCGGCTTCGAATCACCTTGCGGGGCAAGCACTAAATATTCGGTAAGCTTGAATTACTCTCAGGGCGCGGCGAACGCTTCCGCGGCTCCTGGCGCGGCCAGGCCTATTCGGCCGCGATCTTGCCGGCTTCCAGCGCCTCGCCCACGGTCTGGCTGGTCTCATGCGCCACGCGCCGCAGGTCACGCGGGTCGATGATCTCGCCGCAGGCCTCGCAAGCCATGCGCGGATGGAACTCATGGCCGCAGGTCTTGTGCACGAAATGCACGGGCCCCTTGCCGGCGCCATAGACGTGGCGATCGCCCCATTCGGCCATGGTCAGAAGCACGGGACTAAGGTCCCGCCCCTTGGCGGTGAGCACATATTCCTGGCGAGGCGGCCGCTCGGAATAGCGCTGCGCCTCCATCACCCCGTGGGCGACCAGGGTCTTGAGCCGAGACGCCAGGACGTTGCGGGCGACGCCCAGGCGTTCCTGCCACTGCTCGAAGCGCTTCACGCCCTGGAAGGCGTCGCGCAGGATCAACAGAGTCCACGGATCGCCGACAATCTCGAGGGTGGCGGCGATGCTGCAGCGTTCGTTTGTGTAGTCGGCGGTGCGGCCCATTTGGCGAAGGTGAGGCGTTCCGCCGGGGAAAGCAAGAGAGCGTTGCGTTTGAGGATGAACGAATTCAGGTTTTCCATTACAACCGACGACCTCGGTTGCGCCTTGGGAGGCGATGATCGATCCTCGCCGGATCGTCTCGCCTCCCGTCTTTCCGCAAACGCCTTGCGCATCGGCGGGCGGCGCGGGCCTATAACGCCGCCGAACCTCTGATCCCTCTTGCACTCCGGAGACCCCCGCATGTCCGCGCCAGACCCCGTCGTCATCGTTTCGTTCGCCCGCACGCCGATGGGCGGCTTCCAGGGCGCCCTGGGCGGCGTCAAGGCGACCGAGCTGGGCGCCGCGGCGGTCAAGGCGGCCATTGAGCGGGCGGGCGTGGCGGGCGATCTGGTCGAGCAGATCTTCATGGGCTGCGTGCTGCCCGCCGGCCTGGGCCAAGCCCCGGCGCGGCAGGCGGCGGTCGGGGCGGGTCTGCCGCTGTCGGTCGAGGCCACCACGGTCAACAAGATGTGCGGCAGCGGCATGCAGGCGGCGATCATGGCCCATGACGCCCTGCTGGCCGGCAGCGCCGAGATCATCGTGGCCGGCGGCATGGAGAGCATGACCGGCGCGCCCTATCTGCTGACCAAGCATCGCGGCGGGGCCCGCATCGGCCACGACCAGATGTGGGACTCGATGTTCCTGGACGGGTTGGAAGACGCCTATGAGCCCGGCAAGCTGATGGGGGCCTTCGCCGAGGACTCGGCCGCCGCCTACCAGTTCACGCGCGAGGCCATGGACGACTATGCGACCAAGGGTCTGATGAAGGCCAAGCACGCCGTCGAAAGCGGGGCCTTCAAGGCCGAGATCGCCCCGGTGACGGTGACCACCCGCAAGGGGAGCGAGGTGATCGAGCAAGACGAGCAACCGCTGAAGGCCGATCCGGCCAAGATCCCCACCCTGCGTCCGGCCTTCAGCCGCGACGGCGGGGTCACGGCGGCCAATTCCAGCTCGATCAGCGACGGCGCCGCCGCCCTGGTCATGACCCGCGAGAGCGTCGCCAAGCGCCTGGGCCTGCCGATCGTCGCCCGCGTCGTCGCCCACGCCGCCCACGCCCACGAGCCCAGCCTGTTCACCACCGCCCCGGTTCCGGCCATGCGCAAGGCGCTGAAAAAGGCCGGCTGGAGCGTCGCCGACGTCGACCTCTGGGAGGTCAACGAGGCCTTCGCCGTGGTCGCCATGATCGCCCAGCAGGAGCTGGGCTTTGATCCCGACAAGCTTAACGTCAACGGCGGAGCCTGCGCCCTGGGCCATCCGATCGGCGCCTCGGGCGCGCGGATCCTGTGCACCCTGATCGCCGCCCTGCGGGCGCGCGGCGGCCAGAAGGGCTTAGCGTCCCTGTGCATCGGCGGCGGTGAGGCCACGGCCATGGCCATTGAGCTGGTCTGACCCGCCAAATGCGCTTAGCGCTTGCTGGCGAAGCGCCCAGGCCTCACTGGGTCTGGGCAACTCCAGCCGTTCGAGCGTGCGTCCGCCCCCATGACCGAGACCTTCCGCCAGAACACCGCGCTCAGCCGCTATGAGCTGGAGATCGACGGCCTGCTGACCTATGCCGACTATCGGCGCAGCGGCGAGCGGTTGATCATTCCCCATGTCGAGAGTGATCCGGCCCTGCGCGGCCACGGCGCGGCCGCGCGGCTGATGGAGCACATCGCCGCCGCCGCCCGCGAGGAAGGCCTGATGATCACCCCGCTGTGCTCCTATGCGGCCGCCTGGATGCGCCGCAACGAACCCGACCTGATCGCCTGATCCCTATTTCGCCGCCGCCGCCGGCGCCGGGCTCTCGAAACTGCCGGCCGGACCGGGGAACACCACCGGGCTTTCCCAGCCGTCGGCCGAGACCGATGAAACCCCGAAGAACCAGTCGTCGATGACCACATCCTTCAGCACGGCGCTGGTCCCGGCCGGGACCCAGCGGCTGTAGCGCCAGGTCGGGTCGGTGGTGCCGCGCCACCAGACGCGGTGGCCGGCCGCGCCGGGCGTGGCGGTCCAGGAAACCTTGGTGTCGGGGCTGACCGCGCCCTCGATCTTGACGCCCTGCGGCGGAGTCGGGGCCGAGGCCAGGGCGGCCATGGCCGTCACGTTCAGCCGTGTCACCTGGGCCAGATAGGCGAAGTCGACGCCCTCGATCACGTCGCCATAGGCCTTGCCGTTCTCGGTGCGCAGGTCCTGGTGCTGGCGGTCATAGTTCTCGGCCGCCTCGGTAACCCGCACGGCCGGATAGCCGGCTTCCAGCACCGGCACCTGGTCGCCGCCCCGGCCATAGCGGTCGGTGCGATAGACCATCGTCACGTCGAAGGCGTTCAGATAGCGGTCGGCCAGGCCGTCCAGGAAGCGGGCCAGGTTGCGTGACGGACTGTCGACCTCGCCGCCGTTATAGCGCCGGCCATTGGCCTGTTCGGGTGTCTCGACCGCCTTGGTGCCCTCGGAGAACACCCGCACCTGGGTGTTGTTCATCACCCCGCTCTGGCCGCGGCTGTTGCCGACGATGTCGTTGTTGAGGTCGGCCTCGACCTTCCAGCCCTGGGCCCGGGCGTAGTTGGCCAGCACCTTGCCGCCATACAGCCCCTGCTCCTCGCCCGACAGCACCGCGAACACCAGGGTGGCCGGGAACCTGTGCTTGGACAGCACCCGCGCCGCCTCGATCACGGCGGCCACGCCCGAGGCGTCGTCATTGGCCCCGGGCGCGTCGCTGGTGAAGTCCATCACGTCGGTGACCCGGCTGTCGATATGGCCGGCGATGATGATCACCCGGTCCGGATCGCTGGTCCCCTTCTGGATGGCCAGCACGTCCATCACCTGGGTGGGATTGGGCACGCGCTTGCCGGTCACCGTGTCGGACGGGGTGGCGATGGTCAGGCAGCCGCCGCAGTCCTTGCCGATCGCCTCGAACCGCCCCTTGGCCCAGCGGCGGGCCGCGCCGATGCCGCGCGTTTCGGAGACCGTGTCCGACAGGGTGTGACGGGTGCCGAACCCGACCAGCGAGCGGATGGTGGCCTCCAGGGCCTTGGGGTCGACCTCGGCGGCCACGCTCCGCAGCAGCGGCTGGTCGGTCGACGGCGCGGGGACTTCGGCCGCGACGGCGGGCGCCGCCAGCAGCAGACCCGCGACCAGAAGGGGGGCGGCGAGGACGAGGGGCAGACGCATGACGACTCCGGACCAATTGCGGGCGCGACGTTGCCGTCTCGCGCCCCGCCCCGCAAGGCCCCACCTCAAACGCGGCCGGCTTCGGCGCCGGAGCGGAAAAGTTATCCACAGGGGTGGGGGATCCTCCCCCTCCAGGGGGAGGTGGCCCGGAGGGGCGGAGGGGGCCATCTCGGCTTAAGCCGCATTAGCCCCCTCCGTCGGCTGCGCCGACAGCTCCCCCAAAGGGGGAGCATCTACCACGCCCGCCCGCCCCCGACGCCGGGGATAGAGCCCGCTCAATCCCCGCTCTCGCCGAAATAAATTCCTATAAAATCAACGCTCTATAAAAATATAGCCCGACCTTATCCCCGGCGCTCGGACTGGCCGCATGATTGAGGCATGAGCACCCAGACCCCCGATCCGCGCCAATGGTGCGATGACTTCCAGATCAAGCTGATGGCCGCCCTCGACGCGGCCTGGGCCGTCGCCGAGACCAGCAAGGACCCCGCCGAGGTCGCCAAGGCCCTGGCCAGGGCCAGGCTGTGCGGCGTGTTCGCGGCCACGGCTCGCAAGATCGCCGCCATGGTCCCGGCCCCGCCGCGTCGGATAGAGCCTGTGGCGGGTGGTCCCCCGGCGGTCGCCCTCCCCGTCAGCCCCGCCGTCCCGCAAGCCGAGATCGCCCGCTCCGCCCTGGAGCGATTGAAGACGGGCGGCGGCAGGCGGGGAAGGCCTTAGCCGCGCCCAGCGCGGCCCAACCGCGATGTCCGGCTAGGGGACAGGCGCCGACACGCCCGCCTGGGTCTGAGCCACGGGCTGAAGCGCGCCATCGGCGGTGTAGTGCAGGCGTTCCACCGTCACGGCCCGGCGCCCGATGGCGCCGTTCTGATCCCCGATCGTCAGCGCCGCGTTGTGCAGGAAAATGTACCAGTCGCCCTTGAACTGGGCGATGCCGGGATGGATCGTGAAGCTGTATTGGCCCGACCCGGTGAGCTCCCCGCGATAGGTCCACGGCCCGGTGATGGCGGGCGCGGTGGCGTAGGAGACGTGCTCGTCGCGTTGGGTGGAACGGTCGAGGGACGCGTAGGTCAGGTAATACAGGGCCCCCCGCTTGTGCAGCCACGGCCCTTCTTCGAAATGGGGCGGGGTGATTTCCGTGATCGGGCCGTCCAGCTCGATCATGTTGGGCTTGAGCTTGGCGATGTAGGCCTGGCGATTCCCCCAGGCGATCCAGCTCGTCCCGTCGTCATCGGTGAACACCGTGGGGTCGATGTCCTCCCAGCTGTGCGTGCCCTTGGGGGTCATGTCGTTGGAGATCAGGGCCGAGCCGCGCGCATCGACGAAGGGCCCCGTCGGCCGGTCCGAGACCGCCACACCGATGGCCTTGCCCGGGTGCGTTCCGTCATGCTCGACCGCGGCGTAGAAGTAGAATTTGCCGTTCTTCTGGATGGCCTGCGACGCCCAGGCGTCCTTGATGGCCCATTTGAAGTCCGTCGCCTTCATGATCGGCGGGTAGGACGTCCAGGTCTTCATGTCCGTCGTCGAATAGACCAGCCACTCGCGCATGTTGAACATTTCGTCGCGCTGGGCTTGGTCGTGGCCGACATAGAGAAAGAGCCGATCGCCCACCACCAGGGGCGCGGGGTCCGCCGTGAATCTGTCCCGGATGATGGGATTGGAGCCGGGCTCGACCGCCTTCGCGTCAGGCGCGCCCGATGGAGCGCCGGCAAGCATCGTCGCCGCCAGCGCAAACGCCACCCCTGCCAAACCCATTGTCCTGGTCTCCCACCGTTGGGCCAAGAATTACTCAGACAAAACTATCCGTCAATCGCCCAGGCCGAGTGATCTCCGCCAAGCGCTCGATCCGATGGCGCGATCAAGGTGAACGCCTTTGGCGGACTTTTGCTTTTCCACCCTCTTGCGCAAAACAAACTGTTAACGCTACCATTTGTCGGACAAGACGTGACAGGATCTCGCGCCACGGTCTCGGACGGGCGCGGTCCCGTCAGGCGTCATCGAGACCAAGAACAATAAGGGAGAAATGCCATGAGAAGCCCTGATCTGGCCCGGACCGAGGGTCCCGCGCGATCCCTCCGCGCGAGCCTGGCGGCCCTGGTCCTGACGCTGGCCCTGGCCGGCGGCGCCCAGGCCCAGAATGACCGGATGACGCCCATCGCCGTCCCGGCTCAACCCAAGGCGATCACGCTCGATACGGGCGTCCTGCCGGGCGCGACCGCGGCGGAATCCTGGCACAGCCAATATAACAGCGTCTTCGCCCGCAATGTCACGGTCGCGACCCTGACGCCGTTCCTGCCCGATCCGGCCAAGGCGACGGGCGCGGCGGTGATCGTCGCCCCCGGCGGCGGCTTTCGCACCCTGTCGATGGAGAACGAGGGCTGGGACGTGGCCCGCGCCCTGGCCGACAAGGGCGTGGCCGCCTTCGTGCTGAAATACCGCCTGAACCCGACGCCGGCGGACATGCCCGGCTTCGAGCGGTCGATGAGCGAGATGTTCTCGGCCACCGCCCAGCGGCCGCGACCCGATCCGCAGGCGGCGATGGCGGGCCTGGCCCCGCAGCTCGCCGACTCGCGGGCGGCCTTCGCGCTGGTCCGCAAGCGGTCGGCCGAATGGAAGGTCGACCCGGACCGCATCGGCATGGTCGGCTTTTCCGCCGGCGCGATGCTGACCCTGGCCACCACCCTGGCCGACAACGACGCCAAGCCCGCTTTCATCGGCCTGATCTACGGGCCCCTGACCGCGGTCACCCCGCCCGCCGACGCGCCGCCGATGTTCGTGGCCCTGGCGGCCGACGATCCGTTCTTCGCCAACAGCGGCTTTGGGCTGATCGACAGTTGGCGGGCCGCCAAGCGCCCGGCGGAGTTCCATCTCTATGAGCAGGGCGGGCATGGCTTCGGCATGTACCCGAAGACCACCACCAGCACCGGATGGTTCGACGCCTATGTCCGCTGGCTGGGCATGCACGGGCTGTTGAAGCCCAAGGCCTAGGGGGCGAAGATTTTTCGCTGAAGCATCATTTTAATCCGCTCTCCCCGGTCCCCGGGTCGCACAAAGCGCGCGCCCGAGGAGAGACCCCAGCCGGGGGCCCCGATTCAGCCCGAGCGTTTGGGGATGACGCGCCTTCCGACCCTGCCAGAGTACTTCCGGCTCTGGGTTCGATCCGCGCCCAGGCTTTCGCCGGGGAGAGCGGGATTTGGGGTCGATGGTGCTGTCTAAAATCATCATGCCCTAAGCGGTGAAGCTTCTATCCGCCCCCTATTCAGCCCCATTGGACCCCCGCGGCACTTAGGCTGGCGGGAGAAATATTGTCACCTTGTTATCCATTCCAACCTCAAGGCTTTCCCAAGGTTTGCGCGGGGATAAGATCTTCCCTGGCCAAGCTTGGAGATGTTGGTCGATGTTTTTCAACAGGCGCAAGCCCAGCCAGGCCGAAGCGGCGCGCAGCCGCGACCTCGAGGCCCAGATGGCTGCGGTGGATCGATCCCAGGCGGTGATCGAATTCCAGCTCGACGGCCTCATCCTTCGCGCCAACACCAATTTCCTCAACACCCTGGGCTACCGGGCGGAGGAGCTGGTGGGCCAGCATCACCGGATCTTCGTCACGCATGAGGAGGCCGCCAGCGCGGACTATCGCGCGTTCTGGGCGACGTTAAAGGCTGGCCAATTCGTCGCTCAAAAGTTCAAGCGCATCAGCAAGAGCGGCGCCGACTGCTGGATCCAGGCCTCTTACAATCCCGTGCTCGATGAGAATGGCGCGCCCTACAAGGTGGTCAAGTTCGCGGTCGACATAACCCCGGACGAGATCGCCCGGATCGCAATGGTCGCCGAACAGAGCCACGCCAGCGAAGTGCAACAGTCCGTCATCGCCGACCTCGCCAACAGCCTCAATCGTATGGCCCGGGGCGACCTGACCGCGCGGATCGTCACGCCGTTCGAGGGCAGTTTCGAAGGCATCCGCACCGATTTCAACGGTGCGATCGACGCCATGAGCGACGCCCTGAGCGGCATCAGCGCCGCGACCGGCGCCTTGCATTCAGGCGCCAACGAGATCGCCTCGGCGTCCAACGACCTTTCGCGCCGCACCGAACAACAGGCCGCCAGTCTGGAAGAGACGGCGGCCGCGCTCGATCAGATCACCGCCACGGTCAGGCGCAGCGCCGACGGCGCCCGACAGGCCTCGGCCTCGGCTTCCGGCGCCCGCGCCGACGCGGCCAGTTCCGGCGCCGTAATGCGTGAAGCGGTCACCGCCATGGGCGAGATCGAACAGAGCTCGAGCCAGATCACAAACATTATCGGGGTGATCGACGAGATCGCTTTCCAGACCAATCTGCTGGCTCTGAACGCCGGCGTTGAAGCCGCCCGGGCCGGCGACGCGGGCCGAGGCTTCGCGGTCGTGGCTCAGGAAGTGCGGGCCCTGGCCCAACGCTCCGCCGACGCGGCCAAGCAGATCAGGACCCTGATCGCCAGCAGCTCTTCGCAAGTCTCTCGCGGGGTCAAGCTGGTGGGCGACACCGGCGACTCGCTGAGCGGCATTGTCGACAAGATCACCGAGATCGACATCCTGATCTCCGAGATCGCCAAGTCCGCACAGGAGCAAGCCACCGGCCTTCACCAGGTCAACACCGCCGTCAACCAGATGGACCAGGTGACCCAGCAGAACGCCGCCATGGTCGAGGAGGCCTCGGCGGCCGCCAACAGCCTGAAGACCGAAACCAATCAGCTGTCCAATCTGGTCGCCCGCTTCCAGACCCATAGGATGGGTGAGGCCGACGCCCGGCCTGAAACCGTCATTCGTCCTTTCGCCCAGCCCAGAGCCCTTACCCGGCTCGGCGGCGGCGGCGGCGCGGCGGCGGCCAAGGTCGAGACCTGGTAGGCGTTTCAGAGCGCGCCAAGAGCATCGTGCGGAAAATTGGACACCGGTTTTCCGCCAAGGCGATGCGAAATCAAAAATCTAGAGCAAGCCGCGCGTCCAATAGCGCGCGGCTTGCTCTAGACATGGCCATCCCTACTGCAGAACAGCCCGGCCAAAGGCCAGCTGACCGTCCTTGACGCCGACGGCGATCACGCCGCCGTCTTCCAGTTCGCCGGCCAGCAGACGCCGGGCGATCGGATCGATCAGGTCCTTCTGGATCACCCGCTTCAAGGGACGCGCCCCGTAGACCGGGTCATAGCCCTTGTCGCCCAGCCAGGTCAGGGCCTCGGGGTCCAGGGCCAGGGTCATGCGGCGGTCGGCCAGCATCTTTTCCACCCGCTGCAGCTGGATGCGGACGATGTCGGTCATGTTGGCGCGGTCCAGCCGCTTGAACAGGATGATCTCGTCGATCCGGTTGAGGAATTCGGGGCGGAAATGGCCGCGCACCGTGTTCATCACCATCGGCCGCACGGCCTCGACATCCTCGCCCTCTTCCTGGTTGGCCAGGAATTCGGAGCCGAGGTTGCTGGTCATGATGATCAGGGTGTTGCGGAAGTCGACCGTACGGCCCTGGCCGTCGGTCAGGCGACCATCGTCCAGCACCTGCAGCAGCACGTTGAACACGTCCGGGTGGGCCTTTTCCACCTCGTCGAACAGCAGCACCTGATAGGGCCGGCGACGCACGGCCTCGGTCAGGGCCCCGCCCTCGTCGTAACCGACATAGCCGGGGGGCGCCCCGATCATCCGGCTGACCGAGTGCTTTTCCATATATTCGCTCATGTCCAGCCGGGTGATGGCCGCCTCGTCGGCGAACATGAACTCGGCCAGGGCCTTGGTCAGCTCTGTCTTGCCCACGCCCGTCGGACCCAGGAACAGGAAGCTGCCGATCGGCTTGGACGGGTCCTGCAGACCGGCCCGCGCGCGGCGCACCGCGTCGGAGACGGCTTCCAGGGCCTCGTCCTGGCCGACCACGCGGCCGCGCAGGGCCGTTTCCATCTGCAGCAGCTTTTCGCGCTCGCCTTCCAGCATCTTCTCGACCGGCACCCCGGTCCAGCGGCTGACCACGGCGGCGATCTGCTCGGCGTCGACCACCTCGGGAGTCAGCGACTTCTGGACCTCGCCCTCATGCGACTCGGCCTGTTCCAGCCGACGCTCCAGGGCGGGGATCTCGCCGTATTGGATCTGGCCGGCGCGGGCGAAGTCGCCGGCCCGCTGGGCGGCGGCCAGGTCGGCGCGCAGGCGGTCCAGCGCCTCGCGGGTCTGGGCCGCGCCGCCGACCTTGTCCTTTTCCGCCTTCCAGCGGGCGGTCATGGCGTCGGACTGGCCCTGCAGGTCGTCGATCTCGTCTTCAAGTTTTTCCAGGCGCTGCCGGGAGGCGGGGTCGGTTTCCTTCGACAGGGCCTCGCGCTCGATCTTCAGCTGCACCAGGCGGCGGTCGATCTCGTCGAGTTCCTCGGGCTTGGAATCGATGGCCATCCGCACGCGGCTGGAGGCCTCGTCGATCAGGTCGATGGCCTTGTCGGGCAGGAAGCGGTCGGCGATGTAGCGGTTGCTCAGCGTGGCGGCGGCGACGATGGCCGAGTCCGAGATGCGCACCCCGTGGTGAACCTCGTACTTCTCCTTGAGGCCGCGCAGGATCGAGATGGTGTCTTCCACCGTCGGCTCGCTGACAAATACCGGCTGGAACCGGCGCGCCAGGGCGGCGTCCTTCTCGACGTGCTTGCGGTACTCCTCCAGCGTGGTGGCGCCCACGCAGTGCAGCTCGCCGCGCGCCAAAGCGGGCTTGAGCAGATTGGAGGCGTCCATGGCCCCCTCGCTCTTGCCGGCCCCGACCAGGGTGTGCATCTCGTCGATGAACAGGATGATCGAGCCCTCGGCGGCCGTGACCTCGCCCAGAACCGCCTTCAGGCGCTCCTCGAACTCGCCGCGATATTTCGCGCCGGCGATCAGGCTGCCCATGTCCAGGGAATAGAGCTTCTTGTCCTTCAGGCTTTCGGGCACGTCGCCATTGACGATGCGCTGGGCCAGGCCCTCGACGATGGCGGTCTTGCCGACGCCGGGCTCGCCGATCAGCACGGGGTTGTTCTTGGTGCGGCGGCTCAGCACCTGGATCGTGCGGCGGATCTCTTCGTCGCGGCCGATCACCGGGTCGATCTTGCCGTCGCGGGCCGCCTGGGTCAGGTCGCGGGCGTAGCGCTTGAGGGCCTCATAGCCTTCCTCGGCATTGGCGCTGTCGGCGGTGCGGCCCTTGCGGATGGCGTTGGCGGCGTCTTCCAAGGCTTTCGGCGTCGCGCCGGCGTCCTTGAGGACCTTGGCGGCGTCGGCGCCTTCCTTGGCGATGGCGATCAGCAGGCGCTCGGTGGTGACAAAGGCGTCGCCGGCCGCCTTGGCGCCCTTTTCGGCCTCGGCGAACACCCGGGCCGTGTCAGGCTTCATATAGAGCTGGCCGCCGGCCCCATCGACGCGGGGGGTCTTGGCCAGCAGGGCCTCGGTGGCGGCGTCCACGGCGTCGGGCCGGCCGCCGGCGCTCTGGATCAGGGCGCGGCTCAGGCCGTCCTTTTCCTCCAGCAGCACCTTGAGCAGATGCTCGGGCGCGAACTGCTGGTGGCCGCGGGCCAGGGCCAAGCTCTGGGCCGATTGAACGGCGGTCTTGGCGCGATCGGAGTACAGGTCGATGTTCATGATGTCCCCTTTTAGGCGGATCTCGTCGCGCTGCCTTGATCAAGCACAACGCTTCCTGGAGAGGGATGTAGGTGTGGCGATTTGGTCACACAAGGGCCTGCATCGTGAGCGACGCCGCGAAACCGCCCGCGCCGGCTCGGCCCATGGCCGTCGCGGCGATGATCGGCGCACCGAACATCGGTCTTTGGCGGGGCGTCAGCGGGCGCGCGCGGCATGACGCGAGGCGTCCCGAATCGAGGTTTTGCCCGCCTCGCGTTCAGATTTCTTAACAAATTGATATTCATGGGCTTTTCAGTCGCCTCGGCGCGCGGCTTCCGTTGCGGGAATCAAGGGTTCGCCCAGGGGGCGAATTCTCCGAGCGCGGCCGCCCGCGCCCGCCTCGGCCGGCCCGGCCCGACTCGACCTGAATGCCGCGTCGCGAGGGTCGAATATCGGCGTCGCGAAGCCCTCCGCGCGCCCGCCGTGAATTAAATCCGTCACAAAACTGCAGCCTCCATGTCACCCCCCGGCTCTATCGGACCCCCAAGTCACTTCTCGTCTCGATCTAAAAACAACGGGGATAGTTATTATGAGCAATCTGAAGATGTTGATGTCTTCGGTCGCAGGGACCTGCCTCTCGCTGGCAGTCTGGGGTCCGGCCTTCGCCGCTGAAAACGCCCCCGCCGCCGAGAACAATACCGCGCTTGAGCAAGTCATCGTCACGGCCACCAAGACCGAGACCAACCTGCAAAAGACGCCGATCGCGATTTCCGTGATGAGCGCCCTGGCCATGGAACAGCGCCATGACGAAAGCCTGCTGAGCCTGCAGGACGGCGTCATCCCGTCGCTGCGCATCGCGACCTTCGAAGCCCGCCAGTCGGCCCTGACCGTCGGCATCCGCGGCATCGTCCCCTTCGACGCCAACCAGACCGCCCGCGACCAAGGCGTCGGCGTCTATATTGACGGCATCTATCTGGGCCGCCAGCAAGGCCTGAACGCCGCCCTGTTCGACGTCGAGCGCATCGAAGTCCTGCGCGGCCCGCAAGGCACGCTGTTTGGTCGTAACACCGAAGGCGGCGCGCTGAGCATCGTCACCAAGGTCCCGACCGGCGTGTTCGGCGGCCGCTTCAGCGTCGGCGCCGGCAATTACGGCGCCTATAACGGCGAAGTGCACCAGAACTTCCAGCAATTCGCCAACATCTCGGTGAAGGTCGACGCCCTGGTCCAGCATCAGGATCCGACCACCAAGAACCCGATGAACGGCCAAGCCGGCTGGAACCAGTATGACCGCAAGGGCGGCCGCATCTCCGCCCTGTACCAGCCGACCGACAATTTCAGCGCCGACCTCTCGGTCGACTACGCCAAGGACGAGAACACCCCGTTCTTCAGCCAGCTGCTGAACTACAACCCCTACGGCAAGCGGGTTCGCACCCTGGCCGAAGCGACCGCCGTGGCCGCCGCTCCGGCCGGCACGATCAACCCGCTGGCCGACCTGGTGAAGGTTCACACCAGCCGCCAGTCGGTTTCCGACATCGGCACCGTGCAGCAGCCCAGCGTCGACAAGACCGGCGGCGCTTCGCTGATCATGAAGTACAAGGTCTCCGACAATCTGGAACTGCGGTCGATCACCGGCGCGCGCGCCGTGGCCACCAACCAGTGGGACAATTCGGGCATCGAATCGCGCAACGTGTTCGCGCCGAACGGCAATTTCGGCCGCTACAGCCTGTCGGACCTCTATCAGCGCCAGTACAGCCAAGAGTTCCAGGCCGTCGGTGATTTCGGCAAGGAATTCACCTACGTCGCCGGCGTCTATTATTTCAAGGAACACGTGAAGGAATCGGCGGCCAGCCCGATCACCAACACCTGGAACGCCACCGGCACGGGCTACGCCATCCGCTCCGCCTACGGCACCTCCAAGGCCGGTGCGACGACGGCGGGCTGGGAATACGGCACGCGGTTCATCATCCGCGCCAGCCAGGCCGACGCCACCAGCTACGCCGTCTACGGCCAAGGCACCTATACCCCGGCCGGGATGGACAAGCTGCACCTGACCGCCGGCGGCCGTTACACCAAGGACAAGCGCGACGGCACGCTGTACGTCGTCAGCGGCAAGGCCACGAACTTCAAGTTCAACTATGACAAGGGTCGCTTCGACCCGCTGGTCAACCTGGCCTATGACGCGGCCGACGGCGTCAGCCTGTACGCCAAGTACTCGTCGGGCTACCGCGCCGGCGGCGCCAACGCCCGTTCGCAGAACTTCCAAGCCTTCGACGCCGAATCGGTCAAGGCCTACGAAATCGGCGCCAAGATGGACCTTCTGGAAAACCGTCTGCGCGTGAACCTGGCCGCCTTCGCCATGGATCGCGACAACACCCAGATCGACTTCGACAATGTCGACACCACCCCCGGCAGCCCCACCCAGGGCGCGCACACCGAGGAAACCCGCAACGCCTCGGGCGTGTCGAAGATCAAGGGCTTCGAAGCCGACATCACCGCCAAGGTCATGGACGGCATGACGGTGGGCGTCTCCTACGCCTATACCGACGTGCAGATCCCCAAGACGCCGTTCCCCTTCCCCGGCAATGCCGACGTTCCGCTGGGCTCGCCCTTCCCGGTCAACGTCGTCTACACGCCGCCGAACGCGGCCTCGGCCTATGTCGACTATGAAATGCCGGTGGGTGAACTGACCCTCCGCGGCCACCTGGAAGCCAACTACGCTGACGCGCAGTACGCCTTCCAGTCGGAGTTCGCCGACGTCTCGCCGACCGGCAAGCTGGTCCAGAACGTCGCGGTGAAGACCGACTCCAGCTTCATCGTCAACGGCAGCGTCACCCTGGCTGACATCAACGTCAACGCCGGCACCACGGCCACCCTGGCCCTGTGGAGCCGCAACCTGCTCGACGAGACGCACGTCTACCGCATCTCGGCCGCCAACCGCGGCACCATCGGCGACTACGGCAACCTCAACCCGCCGCGCACCTTCGGCGTGGAACTGCGCGTGAAGTACTAGAGCCTGACCCGGGCCTAGGCCCGATCAGCACACGGCCAGGGGGCCCGGCTTCTTCCGAAGCCGGGCCCTTTGTCTTTTGGGACCGCCTTGACCGGGCCGGCAGGCGCCGTTAGGTCGCTCCCCTATCGTGAGGCGATGGCGGTGGCTCGAGCGCTCCCCCTCGTTCTCTGCTCACCTCCAACGGTGAAAGTCAGTGTCAATGTCCTCGCCCATCGAGGCTCTCGTCCGTCAGCGTAAGCTGATGCGATTGCGGGCCCGACGTTCCATGCGCACGGCCGCGGTCGTGGCGGCGGCCGTGGCGGCCGGCGGCGTCGCCGTGGGCTTCGCCAAGCTGTGCGACGCCGCCATGGCCCTGCATGGCCATCTGGTCGCGGGTCTGCCCTGGCTTGGCCCGGTCCTGCTGGTCGTCGGCATGCCCCTGTGCGTCGCCTTGATGCGGCGCCTGGCCCCCGCCGCCGCGGGCAGCGGCATCCCTCAGGTGATCGCCGCCGGCGAAATCGGCCGAGGCCGCGACCGCAGCGGCGAGAAGGTCCATGACGAGCGGGTCTCCATCCGCACCGCCCTGGTCAAGATCTTCCTGGCGGCCCTGCTGCTGCTCTGCGGCGGATCGATCGGGCGCGAGGGGCCGACCGTCCAGGTGGTGGCCGCCATCATGGTGTTCCTGACCGGTTGGCTGCGCGGCGGCCCGGGCCGGCGCACCCTGCTGATCGCCGGCGGCGCGGCCGGGGTTTCGGCCGCCTTCAACACGCCGATCGCCGGCATCGTCTTCGCGGTCGAGGAACTGGCGCGCGGCTTTGACAAGCGCGCCAATACGGTCGTCATCCTGGCCGTGGTCTCGGCGGGCGTGGCGGCCTACGCGCTCGGCGGCAACTACGCCTATTTCGGCGACATGTCGGGCTTCGCCGGCTGGACCGCCTGGGTCAGCGCGGCGATGATCGGCGTCATCTCGGGCCTGGCCGGCGGTCTGTTCTCGCGGCTGATGGCGGCCCTGATCGTGGGCGACAATCCGGTTCGGCGCTGGAAGAGCGGCCATCCCATCCGCTTCGCCCTGATCTGCGGCATCGTGGCGGCCGGCGCGGCGATCCTCAGCGGCGGGGCCACTTACGGGGCGGGCTATGACCAGGCCAAGTCGCTGCTGTTTGGCCACTTCGCCTCGGGCTGGGGCCTGGCGGCGGGCAAGTGGGTGGCCACCCTGGCGGCGGCGGCCAGCGATGCGCCGGGCGGCATCTTCGCGCCGTCCCTGGCCACCGGCGCCGGGCTAGGCGCGCTGTTCGCGCACCTGGCGCCGTGGGCCGGCGGGCGCGAGGCGGTGACCCTGGGCATGGCGGGCTATCTGGCCGGCGTCGTCCAGGCGCCGCTGACCAGCGCCATCATCCTGATGGAGATGACCCGCGACCCGGGCCTGGTCGGCCCGCTGCTGCTGTGCTCGCTGATCGCCCGCCGGTGCTCGGAGGCGATCGCGCCGACGCCGCTGTATCACGTCCTGACGCGGGCCTGGACCGGGCCGCGCAGACGGGCGGCGCTCGCGAAATCAGCGCGCGCCTGAGGCCGCTACCAGCCCTTGCTGGACAGATAGGCCTCCAGCGCCGCGATGCGCGAGGCGTCCGAGGGGTGGGTGGAGGCGAACTCCGGCTTGCCGCCGCCGTCGTCCTGGGCCTGCATCTTGCGCCAGAGCACCACCGCCTGGCGCGGCTGGTAGCCGGCGCGCTGCATGTAGTCGACGCCCAGGCGGTCGGCCTCCAGCTCGTGCTTGCGCGAGAACGGCAGCAGGAACAGGTACTGGCTGGCGTCGCCGCCATATTGGTTGAGGCCCCGGCCGATCTCCGACGACGAGCCCGCCGCCGCCCCGGCCACGCCCAGCAGCAGCTTGGAGGTCATGGTCTGGGAATAGCGCTCGGCCGCGTGCTGGGCCACGACATGGCCGGCCTCGTGACCGATCACCGCCGCCAGCTGATCGTCATTGTCCACCAGGTCCAGCAGGCCGACGGTGACGCCGACATGGCCGCCGGGCAGCACGAAGGCGTTGGGGGCCTCGTCGATCAGCACCGCGTAGTCCCAGGGCCGGTTGTTCAGCCCGGCCGCCGTCACCACCCGCTGGCCCACGGCCCGCACGCGGGCGTTCTTGCGCGGGTCGCTGGACAGGTTGCCGGTGCGCAGGGTGGTGGCCCAGGCCTTCTCGCCGGCCGAGGCCAGGCCCGAATCCTTGACGATCAGCAGCTGGTCGCGGCCCAGATCGGCATTGTAGGCGCAGCCGGCCAAGGGGGCGACGAGCGCCAGGGCGGCGAGGAGAGCGAATACGGGACGGCGCAAGTCGGGGCTCCGGCGGGCGATTGTTTCCACCGTGATACACAACAGTCGCCGGCAAAGCTCAAGGGCTCAGACGCGCGCGGCCGCTGATCGGCTCGCGACCCCATCGCCGCGATCGCCTCCGGCAGCCGCCCCACGCCTGATGAAAAAGGGGAGCCGCTTTCACGGCTCCCCTCTATCAAATCAGTCTTGCGACGCGGCCTAAGCCTCGTCGGATCCCGACCCGGCGGGCGCGCCCTCGGCGCCTTCGAAGCTGCGCGGGGCGCGGCGACGACGGGGCTTCTTGGCGTCTTCGCCACCCTCGGCGGCGGGCGCCTCGACGGCGGCGGTGGACCGGCCCAGGAAGGCCGGCGCATGGCTGACGTCGCCGTCCTGGCCGCGCAGCATCGGCGAGCTTTCGCCGCTCGACGCTTCGCTGGTCAGGGGCGTGGCCCGGGGTTCGATCACGGCCAGCGGATCGCGGTCGCGCGGCGCGCGCTCGCGACGCGGGGCGCGCTCACGGCGCGGCGCTTCGACCGGGGTCTCGACAGCCGCTTCGGGCGCGGCGGCCACGGGACGCTCTTCGCGAGGACGCTCGTCGCGAGGACGATCATCACGCGGACGATCGTCGCGAGGGCGATCCTCTCTGGGACGATCGTCTCTGGGGCGATCGTCTCTGGGGCGATCATCGCGCGGACGATCATCACGGGGGCGATCGTCACGGGGGCGATCGTCACGGGGGCGATCGTCGCGTTCACGCCAGCGGTCGCGGCGGCCCTGGCCCTGACCTTGGCCCTGGGCGCCCTGGTTGTCGAAGCGGTCGCGATTTTGGCCATCGCGGTTTTGGCCATCGCGGCTCTGCCCATCGCGGCTCTGATTGTCGCGCGGGCGATCATCGCGGTTCTGGCTGTCGCGGCTCTGATTGTCGCGGGGGCGATCGTCGCGCGAGCGATTCTCGAACCGGTCGCGGGGCCGATCATCGCGCTGGCCGTCGCGCTGGCCGTCGCCGTCGTCAGTGTTGTTGTCGGACGAGGTCTCGGCGATCTCGGTGTTTTCTTCCGGTTCGGCCTCGAAATCGATCTCGTAGGCCGAATAGGCGTCCTTGCCGATGATGTCGCTGACCGGCCGATTCGGCTGGATGGCCCGCAGGACGCGGAAATAGTGCTCCGCGTGCTGCAGGTAGTTTTCGGCCAGAACCCGGTCGCCGGACGACGTCGCGTCGCGGGCCAGCTGCTGGTATTTTTCATAAACGCTCTGGGCCGCGCCGCGCACCTTGACGCCCTCGGGACCGTTCGAATCGAAGGCCCGGTTGGCGTTGTGCTGCTGAGGCTTGCCGCCGACATTGCCGCCGCCGCGATTATTGCGGCCGCGCTGGCGCTTCATGCCCTTGAAATCTCTCATGGTCTCTTTTGAACCTGTCCGGAGGTCAGTCTCAGCTGAAGCATCCGGTCTTGTTGGTCTCTAGGCGGGCGAACCCCAAAAGGTCTCGAGACACTGGTTTCCGTAGAGCCCCCGTCCTGGTCTGGCGCGGCGACCGGCTTGAGACCGTGCGCGCCTGCCGGAGGAGCTTTACGATCGTGATGAACGACCGCTTTTCCCGTCACCCGGCGTTTTGGAAGGAGACAGGACTCGTCTAGCCTCTCACGTCAGGCTTTCCAAGGGATTTTTCACGCCGATCACCACGCGGTCGTGGGTCGACAGATCCTTGATCGTTCGGACATCGCCGGCGCCGGCCTGGCGGAACAGGGCTTCGACATCGGCCGACTGGTCATAGCCGATCTCGACCGCGAACATGCCGGCCGGCTTGAGCACCCGCAGAATCTCGGGCGCCAGCTGGCGATAGGCGTCCAGGCCGTCGGGGCCGCCGTCCAGGGCCACGCGCGGTTCGTGGTCGCGGACCTCGGGCTCGAGGGTCTCGATGATGTGGCTGGCGATATAGGGCGGGTTGGAGACCACCAGGTCGAACCCCGCGTCGCCCAGGCCCGCCGTCCAGTCGCCGCGCAGCAGGGCGCAGCGGGTGTTGAGGTCCAGATTGGCGGCGTTCTCGCGGGCCACGGCCAGGGCCTCTTCGGAGACATCCACCCCCAGCCCCTTGGCGGCCGGCCGCTCGGCCAGCACCGCCAGCAGAATGGTGCCCGAGCCGACGCCCAGGTCCAGCATGCTGAAGGCCATATGCTCCGGAAAGGCCTTCAGCACCTCGTCGACGATCACCTCGGTCTCGGGACGGGGGGTGAGCACGTTCTTGTTGACCTGCAGCAGGATCTTCCAGAACCCCTTGCGGCCGATGATGTGGCTGACCGGCTCGCGGCGGGCGCGGCGGGTCAGATAGTCGTCCAGCGTCTCCCACTGCTGCACCGTCAGCATCCGATAGGGATCGGTGACGATCTCGGTGCGGGTGACGTCGGCGGCCACCTCCAGCATCAGCCGCGCATCGATGGCGGGCTGATCAATGCCGGCGTCCTTCAGACGCTCCTTGGCGGCGGTCCAGGCTTTGACGAGGGTG